>JAUXBV010000256.1 GCA_030619215.1 Fibrobacterota bacterium
TAAGTAAAAGAAAAGCCATCAAAGAGATAGAGGGCGGAATATTCATTGCTATAGTCGGTCCGATAAATGCCGGCAAGTCAAGTCTTTTCAATTTGTTATTGGGCTATGAAAGATCAATTGTGGATTCAGAAGGAGGTACAACAAGAGATTTTGTCTCCGAAGATAGAAAAATAGGGGATATCGCGGTAAGATTCATTGATACGGCAGGCCTCAGAGAGAGTGCACAGAGAATTGAGAAAAAGGGTGTTGAGAAAAGCAGGGAATTCATTAAAAGCAGCAAAGTCCTCGTATGGGTAAGTGCCGCAGACGAGGGGATTAAACCTGAAGAGCTTGCAATGGATGTATTGCCGGGGCAAAAAGTTTTGGGAGTTATAAATAAGATTGATCTTTCGGATGGTACTGAGAAAGAAAAGATGTTTCAGGAAAAATCCATTCCCTGTATCAAAATTTCAGCAATTAACCGGCAAGAGCGGGTAAAAGTAGAGAAAATTATCGTTCAGGAGATAAAATCATTGTCAGACAGCCTGAGTTATGACTGTATTATCAGCAACAAGAGGCAGGAAAAGATAATAGAGACAGTTATTAGTGAGTTATATGAGATTGAAAACAGATCGATGAGTGAGGAAGAGATTGTCGCGGAACATTGCAGAAATATATTAAATAAGTTTGAGGAGTTTGTCGGTAAAGTGACCACAGAGGAGATTCTGGACAGGATTTTTGATGAGTTTTGTATAGGAAAATGATCATAGATCTATTAATTTGCCACAGAGCCACAGAGCCACAGAGAGACAAAAAAATAGAGAAAAATATAAATAAAGCTATTAGATAATGTCTGGCCGAAATCCATCTTTTTGAATGTTTTTAAGGCATAGATTCCCGTCTAAAGCATACGGGTTTTAATCCCTCTTTATGGGGCAAAGTCCAGCTTAGCTGGGAAATGACATTCTCGGACAGACACTAGTTATATGAAAATTTCATAACGAATAAATCATAATTCAGTAAATTTAAACTTTGTGTCTCCGTGTATCTGTGGCACAGAGCTTTTTTAGTTTTTAATTGTTTCACGTGAAACATCCGTATTTATGAAAACTGACATAATTGTTGTGGGTGGCGGACATGCCGGTATAGAGGCTGCAAACAGTGCTGCCAAATCAGGTTTGTCTGTTTTGCTCATTACTGGAAATGTTGACCTGATAGGGCAAATGTCCTGTAACCCGGCCATAGGTGGCATTTCCAAGGGGAATATTGCCAGGGAGGTAGATGCGCTCGGAGGGTTGATGGGAAGAATAATCGACCGGGCCGGCATTCAGTTCAGAATGCTTAACAAGAGCAAGGGCGTTGCTGTGTGGGGGCCGAGGGCGCAGGCGGACAAAAACATATACCGCACCCTGTGTCGCAGGTTTCTGGAGGATCAGGAAAACGTGTCACTTTTCCAGGATATGGTTACAGGGATTATCGTTAAAGAAGGACGGGTGTGCGGTGTGCTCACTGAATCCGGGCAGAAAATCGAAGCGGCGGCAGTGGTACTGGCAATGGGCACTTTTTTGAACGGGCTTGCCCATATAGGCATGGAGTCATTTCCCTGCGGGCGACTTGGAGAGTCGGCATCGTTGAAGTTGAGTGAGTCGATTCAACAGCAGGGTATTACAGCCGGCAGGCTGAAAACCGGCACACCCGCAAGAATTGACGGTAAAACACTAGATTTTTCCCGGATGACAAAACAGGAAGGGGATAGAGAGCCCTGGCCGTTTTCATTCAGCACCGGTGAGAGGCCGACCAATAAAATTGTATGCTGGGAACTTAAAACAACGCTGAAAACACATGATATTATCAGGGATAATTTGGACAAATCACCACTCTACGGGGGAAAGATAACTGGGATTGGCCCCAGGTACTGCCCTTCAATTGAAGATAAAGTTGTAAGGTTTGGAGACAGGAGTGGGCATACATTATTTTTAGAACCGGAAGGGCTGTATACCCATGAGATGTATCTGAACGGTTTTTCAACATCGTTGCCCTTTGAAGTTCAGATAAAAATGGTGCAAAGCCTTCCGGGACTTGAAAATGCGGGGATGATAAAACCCGGATATGCAATAGAATACGACTATTTTCATCCAACCCAGCTCTTTTTAACGCTAGAATCACGAAAGGTTGAAAACCTCTTTTTTGCAGGTCAGATAAACGGAACATCCGGATATGAAGAGGCTGCATGTCAGGGTTTGGTTGCAGGGCTTAATGCGGCAAAAAAGGTAAAAAATGAAGAATGCGTGGTACTGGGAAGAGACACCTCATATACGGGTGTGCTTATTGATGACCTGGTAACCAAAGGTACAGAAGAGCCGTATAGGATGTTTACCTCCCGCGCAGAATACCGGCTGCTTCTGAGGCAGGATAATGCAGACGAACGGCTCATGCCTGTTGCTAAAAAGCACGGTTTAGTAGACGATTCCCTGTACCGCTCAAGAGAGAGAGCGTGGCAGGAGAGAGGTGATATCAAAAAGAAACTGGCGGCGGAAAGGGTGAGCCCTCAGATGTGGGAGGCTTCAGCCGCGGGAAACAAGACAGAGTTGAAACAGAAGACAGCAGCCTGCGATCTTTTAAAGCGGCCGCAGGTTTCTATAGATGATATCTTTGACGTGCTTGAGTGGGAACCTCTTACGATACAGCAGAAGGTTACCATTGAAGCTGATATCAAGTACGAAGGCTTTGTTAACAAACAGAAAAAGGAGATAGAGAAACATAAGAGAATCGAAGAAGCGAAGATCCCAGAAGAGATAGACTATGATTCCATGGAAGGGCTTTTAACCGAATCTCGGAACAAGCTAAAAAGAATAAGGCCTTTGACCGTTGGGCAGGCATCCAGGATTTCCGGGGTAACCCCGGCTGATGTGTCTGTTCTTATCATGCATATTTTGAAAAGAACAAATAGATGTTTCACATGAAACAACAGGTTATATAACTATGAATGAAAAACTGAAAACCTATCTTAGCCGTGCAAAGAAATGTTATGAGCTGAAGGAGCTTGAACGTTTGGGGTTGTCTCCGGATATGGAGCAGCGGGAGTTGATACTGACCTATATCTCGCTTGTTCTTAAGTGGAATGCAGTATCAGGGCTTATTTCACCGAATGACGAGAAGAAGCTGTTTCTTCGTCATTTCTGTGATTCTATTCAACCGCTTCTGCTCTTTGGGTTTAAAAAGGATGCAAAGGTTTTGGACATTGGTGCCGGAGGAGGGTTCCCCTCAATACCGATACGTATCTTCAGGCCGGATTTAATCTTTGAACTGGTAGAATCAAACAGGAAAAAGGCAACATTTTTAAAAGAGGTGAAATCTGAGTTGCAGTTTGAGAATATAGTAATACATAATAAGAGGACTGAAAAAATAGAGGTACCAGACGAGAAGTTTGATTATGTTTTAAGCCGAGGGGTGGGATCTCTTATAAAATTTGCGCATATGGCAAAACCGTTTGTTCAACCGGACGGAAGACTCTATACCTTCAAAACAAGGCAGTTCGAGAAAGAACTTGCGGAAATCACAAAAAATAAGGAGAAGAACGGTGTTGGAATAAGTGAAATTGCCGAATATGATCTTGGTAATCAGATCCTGGGCCTGAATCTTGTTTCTCTTGCACTTGTATGATAAAATTATAAAGTAAGGAATGATTATCGGTTAAAGAAGGGTTTAATGAGAACAATTGCAATATGTAACCAAAAAGGGGGTGTGGGAAAAACAACAACAGCAATAAACCTTGCCGCCAGCCTCGCGGCTTCGGAGAAAAGAACCCTTCTAATTGACATGGACGCACAGTGCAACGCAACGACAGGCATGGGGATGGAGAAGGATGCTGCAGAGATTACCATTTATGACGTGCTTACAAAGCGAAAATATAACGGTGCAACTGTTTCGATAAACAACGTTATTATTAATAACGAGCAGATTGAATACCTGGATATTATCCCCTCAAATGTAGATCTTGCCGGTGCTGAGATTGAGCTGGTAAATGTTATTGCACGGGAGAAGCAGCTTTATAATGCACTGGAAGACCTTAAGACCTCGTATGACTATATCATAATAGATTCTCCTCCGTCGCTCGGCCTCATAACAATAAATGTATTAACCGCAACAAACTCCGTGCTTATTCCGATTCAGTGCGAGTATTATGCACTGGAAGGCCTTGCAGAGCTTCTCAATACCATTCGCCTCGTACAGAAAAACCTGAACAAGGACCTCTTTATTGAAGGGGTTCTGTTGACAATGTACGACAGCCGCCTTAACCTATCGAAGCAGGTTGCTGAAGATGTCAGGAACTGTTTTTCCGAAAAGGTTTTCGATTCTGTTGTACCGCGAAATGTCAGGCTTTCAGAGGCGCCGTCGTTTGGAAAGCCTATTATATTATATGATATAATGTCTACCGGAGCTGAGAGTTATCTTAATCTTGCAAAGGAAATAATGCAGAATGGCTAATAAAAAGACTCGCCGGGCGCTTGGCCGCGGATTGTCCAGCTTGATACCGGTCTATGACAGTGCAATAGTTGATGAGGGAGATATTTTAAGCGTTGATATAGACTCTATAATGCCGAATCCTTTTCAGCCAAGAAAGAATTTTAACAGGGAGGAGATCGGGAGCCTTGCTGAGAGCATTAGGAGCCAGGGGCTTATTCAGCCGATAATATTACGTAAAAGGGCGGGGAAGTATGAGATTATCTCCGGTGAGCGAAGATTACGGGCTATAAGACATCTTGGCGAGAAGAGAATACCCGCTATTGTAAAGGAGAAAATTTCAGACGGCAGGATGCTTGAGATGGCGCTTGTTGAAAACGTACAGCGCGAGGACCTTAATGATATCGAACTGGGAAAATCCTTACAGAAGCTTCTTGTTGAGTGCGGGCTCTCTCATAAAGATCTGTCGGAACGTATCGGAAAAAGCAGAAGCGCCATTACAAACACCATTCGCCTGCTGAAGCTGCCGGAGAAAATACAGGACTTGATCCGGGACGGATCAATAAGCTCCGGCCATGCCCGCGCCCTTTTGTCAATAAAGGACAGGCAGGCACAGCTTGCTCTTGCAAAAAAGATCGTTTCACAGGGTTTAACAGTAAGGGATATAGAGAACATAACGCAGGCAAAGGAAAAAAGAGAGAAAACCAAACGAAAGGGAGCCATTGCCTCTCAAGACGGAAGGGTGGATCCGGATATCAAGCACCAGGAAGATCGGCTGAGATACCTTTTTGGTACTGATGTTAGAATAAAAACGGGTACCGGCAGTAAGGGGAAGATAGAAATTAACTATTACAGCAGGGAAGACCTCAATCGTATACTGGACATTATGCGGAAGTAGCAGAAGCTGATAATGAAAAAAAAGAAAAAAAGGCTCTATACGGTGATGTTCGTACCGGATGATAACGGAAAAACATACTATTTCCGGGTAAATAAAAACATTTTATATTCACTGATTTTTTTCCTTATTGTGTTTGCTCTGGGTATCACCGCTCTTATAATAAAAACAGGAGAGATCGGCGCAAAGCTTCAGTTTACCTATTCGCTGCTGAACGAGAAAAGGCGGCTTAATGAAGAGAATGAAAAGCTGAAGAGGGTAGTAAAAAAAATCGAGTCAATTAAGCAGTCTACCGCCTATCTAAAGAGGCTGGCCTCCACGATAGGCGAAAAGGGGCTTGAGGTACCTGTTTCTCAAACTGCGTATAATAATAGGGAAAACTTCTTTGAAGAAGACAGCCTGGATGCTTTTATCGTTGATCTGAGGACCGACGAATCTGAGGTATATAAACAGCTGGA
>JAUXBV010000224.1 GCA_030619215.1 Fibrobacterota bacterium
AAGCATATTTATTAAGAAGGTTGCGTATTACCTTTTGATATTGTGTGTGATTCTTTTTTGCAACCCTTTTGAAAAAATCAATGCTGCTTTTTTGAAGATTTATTGTAACTTTAATATTTTCCTCTTTAAAAACCAACTCTTCAGGTGATGGTAAAAAATCTTCAACAACCTTGACTTTACCAATTGGGCCGTCTGTGTATTCAATTTGATTTTTCATATATTTTCCTTCCTTTACGCCAAAATCCTGCACCAAATATTCGAATCACATTATTTCTATAAGTAAATCTGATAGTTATAATTTCATTCTCTAATTTTGCAAAACAAAAATATCGTTTTTCCTTTTTGCTATGCTCCAAATCCTCAACGATTATTCTCTTCGGATCTTTAAAAGCATATTGTGCTATTTCAAAAGGTATTCCGTGTTTTTGAATATTCTCCTGGTTCTTTTTTTCATTCCATTGAAAATCAATCATTTTATTATCGAATATCCCTTGTTTTAATTCTACATATTAATATACATACTTATGTACATACCGTCAAGGGTGGACTAACGCTATGCATAAGCGGTTGCAAGGAAGCGAAGCGGAATTGCAATCCGTCTTAATACATTTTTCGATTTTCCTTTATGATTATTTTTCTTTTGCCTGCTCCTTAGCGACAAATTCCGCTATAGTATCAACTGATTTGATAATGAACCTTCCCAGGTTCTGGTCGTCGATATGAACACCGTACTTGCGCTGCAGAGCCATAACAATTTCCAGTGCGTCAACAGAGTCGATCTGAAGGGCGTTATTTTCCTCAAAGAGAGAGGCGCTGTCCTGTATCTCATCCGGAGTTATATCAGGAATTTTTAAAGATTCAATAATAAGCTCTTTAATTTCCCGTTTCAGCTCTTTAGACGGTACGATTTCCATGAAATGCCTTTGAGAATAAAACTCAAATATACATTCTATTTCACCGTTTTTAACAGTTGATTGAAAAATTTTTCTTCATCATCAGCTCTACTGAGAATCATCTCCCTGAGCTCTTTTAAACGTTCGGTTCCCAGGTCATGCTTTTTACCGATACGGGCAGCATGAAGGGACAGCTCTCTCCAGCGGTCGCCTATTTCCATCATTTGCTTTGACAGGTTCGCAAGCTTACTGTTGTTGATAATCCCGGCAGCCTGTTGCAGGAATGTTGCATACATGAACCTGAATCCGGCCCCGCCTGTTCCACGCTCTTCAAGTATGGCGCTTATCATCATAATCTCATGTGAAAGATGCTCTTCGTCACGGACGAGTTTCGGCCAATCCACAACTTTTTTTGCAAATAAACGCATCCCCTTTATTCCTAAAAAAGGGATCGGCAGTTTGAGCATGTTTCGACAAGCCTCTTTTATTCCTCCGGTAATTGCTTTTGGCAGGTCAAATTCCTTTGGGATACGCTCTGCATAATACTTAAGCCCATGGGGTGCAAGGTCTCCTTTGGCAAACCAGGCCTTTTCCAAAGAGCTGACACTCAATTCAGCAAGGTTGGGATAATAGCAGTCACTCACCGTATAGGAGCTGTTTTCCTTTCCAACAACAGTAATGTAATGACCGTTAAAATGAGCTCTCATATAAGCCGGGATATAATCCATATAAAACATATCGACTTGTATGGCAACCGGTAGTTTCTGGTTAATTAAAGTATCAAGAGTCTGTTGCGCCTTATCAAAGCTTCGATGTTTTGATGCTTTGAAAGAAACATTAAGGCGTTTTGCAATTTTTTTACGAATATTGCCGGGCTTGCTGCGTGTAACAAACATTGGAAAAGGTAATTTCGGTGTTTCCAGGTATGCAAAGAAAATACCACCTGAAATGCCAAAAACCATAGGTTCCGTTATATCCATTCCAGCATGGTTCAGCATACCGGTGACGGTACCGGTTTCGCAGTGTGCCGCCATTTTATGTTCGTAGTCTGCCGTGTTTATCATTATTACCCTTCTTTACTTTCTAAAGTAATTACAAACGGATTCTTTGTATTTTTCTGTTGAATGAGGTCTGCTTTTTCATCGTCAGTTGCGATTTGAAAGAGGTTGGCAACAGGGATGCCGAATACCTCAGCATACTTTTTTGCAATGGAAAGCTTCATGGTACCAAAGTGTCTGGGGGTCATGTGTTTTTTGACTTGCGATGCGCTGATACCGATTCTCACAGCCACATCAGCAGCTGCCATTTCCCTGGTAATCAGGTAATAAGCAATGGGGCTTATTTCGTTGTTCGTTAATTGTTTAAGGGCTGTTTTCTTAAAGTGTTTCATTTTTACCCGGAAATCATCCAGGTAGTTTTTCGCAAGGTACGAGCCCGTTTGTATAGTACCGTATGACCCGTCATCCTTTTCAACAAAAAGGGTCATCTTATGAGCGTCAAAATCGACCCGGGCATCTTTTTCCTTCATGTATGCCTCCTGTAAAAGAATTAGTAAATGATAAAATAAATAAAGGCATTAGAAAATTTTATACTCAAGGTAAATTTCTATTCAGAACTGTTAAAGGAACCTCCAAAAATTTAAAAACGCGATCTGTCATTTCGAGCGAAGCGAGAAATCTTGCTCTTTTATACTGACTGTCAGAAAAAATATCCGATGAAATCAGCATTTTTCTTATACATAACAGTTATACTGAATTGTATGATTGGGCGTTATTTTTGCATTAAAGTACTGGGCAACTCAGCATAATATGAATTCAGAAAGATTTCTCGTCGCTTTACTCCTCGAAATGACATTGTATGCATTTTTTAGAGGTACCTTTAATTTATAGTAAAAAGGCCTGCGGAAACTTCACCATCACGGCTGGCAGCAATAACAAGAATACGTTTAACATCTGTAAAATCTGAAATGTTACCTGCCTTGTTTTTCAATTTATCATGGAGAGTAAAGGAAGGGTAAAACTTTTGATTTATCAGAATATCCCATGCTATTGCGGAAGATAGCAGAGGCCCTGCCGCAAAAGTCTCGCCAAAAAAGGGTTTTGAAAAGAGTATGCCTGTTGGTAATTTTTGACGTGACAGGATAAGAGAAAGAGTCTCAAGTTCATATTCGTCCTGAGGGCCGGCTCCGGCACCTGATATAATAAGATCGACTTCTTCATTAAAGTTGTTTAAATCATCCACCGGTGAATAAAGGCAATAGTTTTTATCTGATTTATTAGGAACATTCCCGGGTTTGGTGAGAGTAAAAAAGACGCCGGCTTCGGATAGTGTGAAAGATTTTCTATCAGGAGCGGATTTATTTTGAGGGAATGGCAGGTGGTCTGGGTTTTTATCATTATCATCATACCATAATATTTTTTTATACGCTTCCTCAACAAGCGGTGAGTATTCTTCCGCAGCTCCTGCACAGCAGGTGTCATATATGCCATTGGCAATTGAAAACGCAGCCTGATTAAGCGTTATTAATCCGCAATTTTCATAACCTACCAGTGTTCCGCCCCCCTGCGTGAGGCCAAGATATTTTGATACGGCGCCCAGCGGCGCATTGGTTACACCATTTGAGAATGCGTTGGGACTAACCATTGCCGGACCGAAGTCAAACAGGTAATCATGGAACTCCATAAGCAGGGAGGTGGTACCATGAGTCAGCCCGATATAGAGTCCGCAGTTGCCCCTGCTCAATTTAAGATCGAGAAACAATCTACCTGTGGCGTAAAGCGCTAACCTGGTAAGAGGGGCCATGCGTCTTAACTCTCTGCTGTTCATCTCAGGAGGAGGCGGGATATTCTCTACTTTTTTAGGTAATTTATCAGGAGCGCTTTTACAGTAAGATGCCATAGCAGAAATGTCATTTATTGCAGGAGTGATGGCTCCGATACCGGTTATAGCTACTGTTTTATTGTTTATTATCATCTATTCATCCGCACCTGTTATGATCAAAGCAAAGGCTTCGCCGCCAAAGCCTAGCGATGTGCTGAGCACAGTCTGAATGTTTACCGCTTTCTGAGGTGTGTTATATATAATCATGCCCTTGAAATCCGGGTCAATGTTTTCATGAAAAAGTGTCGCAGGTATCAGGTTTTGCCTTATAGACAAGAGAGAAAAGACGATATTTAATGCGCCGGATGCTCCGAAAGTGTGGCCGGTCATTGGTTTTGTTGAACAGACAGGTGTAGACTTCAGATAATTATTAAAAATTTTGTTGAGTGAGTTATATTCTGAAATATCATTTACTATTGTGCCGGTACCATGCAGGTGAACGAGGTCTATTTCTTTTGGAGAAAGATTCGCTGTTCTTAAAGCCTTATTTATTGCTGTAATTAATCCTTCACCTTCAGGGTGGGCGCGTGTATGGTGAAACGCGTCCAGGGCATCTCCAAATCCGGTGATTTTTGCCAGGGGTTTTGCATTCCTTTTTAATGCAGCTTCTTTTGACTCAATAATGAGCATGGCCGCGCCTTCGCCCGGATGCAGCCCGTCGCGGTCCTTATCAAAAGGTTTGCTTTCCCTTTTAGAAACCAGTTGTAATGAGTTGAAACCTGCAACTACAAATGGTGACAGCGCTTCGAATCCGCCTGCAATAATACGTTGGCTTTCTCCACTTCCGATCATGTGAAAGGCATGTCCTATTGCAGCAGAGGCAGAGCCGCATGCTGACGCAACGGTCAATCTTTTCCCCGTGATGCCGTACTTCTTGGAAACATAAGCTACAGGGGCACACGGAAGGAAATACTTTACCAGTGCTATGTCGGAATCTTTATTCTCCCTGAGGTTTTGATAGTAGCGTGTGCCGCCGTGCATATTGCCGAGTGTTGTACCTGCTATTATATCCGCATCTGCCGGTGCACAAAGGCCTGCGTTCTGTAAAGACTGTTCAATAGCAAGCTCCAATAACAGGTTGGCACGGTTCGATGCGCTTTCTTCAATACTACATTCGAGAACATCAGGTGGTACCACTCCACAGATGCACGGATCCGGGGGATTACCGTTAAAGAAGCTTTGTCTCGTAAGGCCGGTCCTTGACTCAGCTAAAGCACTATAGTGTGTATCCAAATCTGAGCCAAGCGCGGAAACAATACCAGTGCCCGTAATCCAGACTTCATTCATGAGCTCTCACCTTTTTTAAAGGTGACATATCTCCGGAATCCCGGGAAATAATTTTTTTATACATTTTATACATTCTATAGGTTTGCGGCTCATCCTGATAAAAAGTATTCCAGGCATAGTGGTAAAGCTCCTTCAGTTTCTCAGGGCTCAATTTTTTTGGCTGAAAAACCACTTCCCCTGCATTGTAAAGTAAAAAATCGTCGGATAAGATACGTTTCTCCTTTTCCAGTTGTGCCCGTATCGGCGTATGTGTAAACGGGGTAAGTATGGTAAATTCCGCAAGATCGAGCTCTATCTCTAGTAAAAAATCAACAAGGCGTTTTATATAATCCTCATCATGGTCGTCCATGCCAAGGATAATAGTGCCCTCTACACCGATTCCAAAGCTTTTATACCGTTGAATCCGGTTTTTTATATAATCTGATGTGTCAAATATTGCCTGGTAAACATACCATGCGCCTGCTTCCTTTGCGAGCGCCAGCACCTCGTCATCATCCTGAATTGGATGGCAGCACCATTTTTTCTTAAAAGGTATCATGGTTTTAAAAAGCTCAATTTCCCACTCCTTGTCCTGCGCAAGTGAGTTGTCAACGATGAACAGGCGGTCATTGTCAATTGAAGCAAGCTCCTGGGCGACTCTATCCATTGGCCGCGGTCGAAAAGTCCTTCCACCCAAAAACGGGGTGCAGCATGGAAAGCAGTTAAACCGGCACCCACGTGACGCGTGAAACAGGTCGACCATTTTTACCCCTTTATAATTATACTTATCATAATCAAGAACAGACCTGAGCGCAGGGCCGATTGACTCCACGGGAGGGAAGTCAAGGTTGTAATCATATAAAGGTTTCAGTTCGTTGTTTTTTTTGTCATTAAATACATCCTCCAACCGCCCTTCAACCTCGCCATAGAAAAGGCTTGTGCAATGTTTTTTTACCTCGTCTGCATGTAACATTGCAGAAATACCGCCAAATATCACCTCTTTTCCCATTGCCATAAACCGTTCGGAGATCTTAAACGCGCCAGGCAGTTGCGAAGTGAGCATAACAGAGATGCCGACAAAATCCCACTTGTCATCATAAGGGATGGAAC
>JAUXBV010000293.1 GCA_030619215.1 Fibrobacterota bacterium
AACTGTTTGGTATTTAAAATACTATAATAATCACTCCATGATAAGTAAATACTTATTAACGGGTGGTTTTTTACTTCAATTATTTTTTCCGGCTGCTGATTCTTATATGTGAAGAGAACCTCCTGCCGGAGTATTTAAAAGGTTTTATTTCGTATCAGGTATGTTTTCATATATCCATTTCTGCATGTCTTCCAAGGCACGCTCACACATCAACTCCCGTTTTTTAGCTTTTTTCAACCTCCTTTTGCCGGAAAGAAAGAGCGGTTCGAAAAGACCATAATTAATATTACTGGGGGTAAACCTCTTTCCCTGTAACTGTGTTACATGCCTGAGTAATGCTCCAAAGGCGGTTGTTGGGGGAAATGTATGTATAGTGTTCTTTGTTATCTTTGCCCATGTAAAGATTGCCGCCATATGTCCGGTTGCAATGCTTTCGGTATACCCCTCGCTTCCGCATATTTGCCCCGCCAAAAAAATATTACCCTTCTTTTTAAACGAAAGGTCCTTCTCAAGGAGTAAAGGGGAATTAAGATAGGTGTTTCGATGTATACTGCCATACCGTAAAATTTCTGCATTTTCCAGCCCCGGAATAAGTCTCAGAATACGCTTCTGTTCGGGAACGGTCATCCTGGTCTGAAAACCGACCATTCCAAGACTCTCCCCTGCCGCATTTTCTTTTCGCAACTGGCAAACGGCAAACGGGCGTTTCCCTGTCCTTGGATCGGTAATGCCAACAGGCCTGAGCGGCCCGAAAAGGAGCGCTCCATACTCCCTCTGCGCCAATACCTCTATGGGGAGGCACGCTTCAAAAAAATTCTCATTCTCAAAGTCATGTTTCCTGACCCTGTCTGCAGAAACGAGTGCATCGTAAAAAACGCCGTATTCTTCTTCTGTAAACGGACAATTGCAGTAATCGGGACTACCCTCGTCCCATCGTGAAGCATAAAATGCTTTATCCATATTTATCGAGTCAGCAGAAACAATAGGGGCTATTGCATCATAGAAAGACAGTGATTCGGAAGATAAATTCTCTGTAAGCCAGGCTGTCAGCGCATCTGACGCCAATGGCCCGGCTGCAATAATGCAAAACGGATGTTCCGTCGGCGGCCTATCGAGCTCATTTATCATAACGGATATTTCAGGATGACCTGCAATGAGCCGGTTAACACGATGGGAGAATTTCTCCCTGTCAACGGCAAGCGCTGATCCGGCAGGAACCCGCACCTCCTTGGCAACTGCAATAAGGGGGCTTTTCAAAAGGGATAGCTCGGCTTTTAATATGCCGTGAGCAGTGGGAAGTTTATCTGATTTAAACGAGTTGGAGCACACCAGCTCGGCAGGCAGGCCGGTTTTATGAGCGGGCGTCATTCGTTTGGGCCGCATTTCATAGAGCGCCACTTCAATGCCCAAATCAGCCAGAACCAAAGCTGCTTCGCTGCCGGCAAGGCCGGCACCGATTACAGCAACCGACGATGAACTCTTCTTATTACTTTTCAGGATCATTTAAATATAATGAGGTGGGTAAAAAGAAATGGAGTATTGGAGTACCGGAGTATTGGAATATTGGAAAAGATTAAAAATAAGTAACTACTCAGGTGTATGTTAAAACACTTGTCATTGCGAGCGAAGCGAAGCAATCCCCCGCATTCGAAAAGATGAGATTGCTTCGCTTCGCTCGCAATGACACTTTATACAAGGAATACCTGAGTAGTTACAAAAATAATACAAATCCATAACTCCATCACTCCGACATCTGTATTATTATGATTTATTCTCGTTACTCTCCGCGGGCTCAACCGTATATTCAGCCTTGCATTTAATACAGCGATTAAATATACCTTTCCGTTTTGTCTCCTTATGTACCAGCATTGGAAAACCACATTTTTCACATTTCTCATTTATCGGCCTGTCCCATGTTGCAAAGGTGCAGGTAGGGTATGAGCTGCACCCGTAAAACAACTTGCCGCGCTTTGTACTGCGTTCTATTAAATTTCCACTGCATTTTTCATTAGGACAGGGAACTCCTATTGTTAAGGACTTTGTATTCCTGCATTCAGGATATTTTGAGCACCCCAGGAATCGATTGTTTTTAATATTCAGTATTACCATTGGCGCTCCGCATTTATCACATACCTCATCGGTGGACTCTGTTTCAGCTTTCTGCAGCGGCTCGGTATATTTACACGCCGGGAATCCCTGGCATGCCAGGAATTTTCCGTTCCTGCTCCATTTAATCACCAGGGGAAATTTGTTACATTCCGGACACATGCGGTCGGTAATCTCCTGATTCTGTTCCCGAAGTTCCTTAATATCCTTTTCGACCTCACTCAACCTTTTTTCAAACGGGCTGTAAAAATTGCCCAGTACACTTACCCAGTCAATATTACCGTCCTCTATTTTGTCAAGATTCATCTCCATATCTGCGGTAAACTTTATATCAAAAATATCGGCAAACTCTTTTATGAGGATGCCCCTCACCATAAAGCCGACCTCAGTAGGTATAAAGCGCTTGTTATCAATCTCAACATATTTACGGCGTTTCAATGTGTCAATAATCTGTGCATAGGTACTGGGGCGTCCTATGCCCTTATCTTCGAGCTCACGTACAATAGACGCTTCGCTATACCGGGGCGGCGGCTGGGTAAAATGCTGCCTATCGATAAGTTCTTTGCACGATAGTTTTGTATTGACTTCAACACCGGGAAGACGATCGTTGCTTCCTTCCTTGTCATTGACTTTTTCATCTCTTGCCTCATCATACATTGCAAGGAAGCCGTTAAATTTAACCACCATACCGGTAGCCCTGAAAATACAGTTATCTACTGCAATATCAATCCTGGTTGAATCGAAAACAGCATTGCTCATCTGTGATGCAAGAAAGCGCTTCCATATAAGATCATAAAGTTTGAATTGATCCCGGCTTAGATATTTGCTCACATTCTTTGGGCTAAACTCCAAAGAAACCTGGGAAGGCCGGATAGCCTCATGTGCATCCTGTGCATTTTTAGTCTTACCATAGTAGCGGGGCGAAGGAGGAAGATAGGACGGATCAAACAAACTTGAAATTATCTCCTTTGCACTGTTAAGTGCCTCATCTGCAATACGTGTTGAATCTGTACGCATATAGGTTATTAATCCCTGCGTTTCCAGCTCACCCAATTCCAGGCCCTCATAAAGCTGCTGGGATATTATCATAGTTTTTGCAGCTGAAAAACCAAGCTTTCTTGCCGCTTCCTGCTGAAGGGTACTTGTAATAAAAGGAGCAAAAGGCTTCCTTGTTTTTTCGGTACATAAATTCTCAACAACGGTAAAAGGTTTATCCTTTATTCGATCAATAATAGCTTTAGCTTCAGCTTCATTTGCAATTACTGCCTTATTTTTATCTATTGAAAAGAGCTTGGCATTGATTGTTGAGCCATCGTGGTCAAAAAGCGCAAGAATTGACCAGTACTCCTCCTGCTTAAAAGCTTTTATCTCATCTTCCCTTTCACAAATAATACGAAGGGCAACAGACTGTACTCTTCCGGCGCTCAAGCCGCGGAACACTGTACGCCACAGGATCGGTGAAACCTGGTATCCTACAATTCTATCAAGGATTCTCCTCGCCTGTTGGGCATTCACCTTATCTATATTTATTTCACCGGGATTTTTAAATGCTTCCAAAACCGCGCGCTTGGTTATCTCGTTAAAAAGGACCCGCTTCACATTGGTATTACTCTTTTTAATTACCTGGGCCACATGCCATGCAATTGCCTCCCCTTCCCGGTCAGGGTCCGGTGCGAGATAAACGGTATCCACCCCCTTGGCATCTTCTTTCAAAGCTCTGACGATACGCCGCTTACCTTTAGTTGTAATATACTTGGGTTTAAAATTGTGCTGAATATCGACGCCAAGTTCCTTTTCAGGCAGGTCAATAATATGTCCCATTGTTGCTTTCACAATAAAGTCTTTACCTAAATACTTGGATAAAGTCCTGCATTTAGCAGGAGACTCAACAACAACCAAATTTTTTGCCATAATTCTCAATCCTTTTATGAATAACTAAAATCTACCGTATTCAATGTTCAATTTATGGTATATATACTATATATATATTACCACTATTATTTTGGTCATCTAAAATGATTAATTCCACAGAAAAATGCAAAAAAAACTTTTAACCCGATTAATTCATTAACTTTGCATGATTAAATATTAATTCATTGTTACTGCAAATGTTATTAAAATACGATATATCAAAATTCGTCATTCTGTTTTTAATATTAAAGTAAATTGACTTATGAGATCCCGCGTTTTAAATGGCTTTGGTAACGATATCTTTTCTATAGTTAAAATCTGTGTAATCCGTTACATCATGACGTGTCCCGACTTTTTATCGGGGATAATCCAGGTTAAAATTCCTCCACAAAAAAATTAAAATTTACAGTTTGTTCAGCAAGCAAGTAACTATTTATTTTTATTCAACCAGTTCTAATATTTTCACTTCTATTCAACGCACAGGAGCTAGTATGATTGGATGTCATTTGGGAAAATTCTTTCAGGTTACCGTTTCAGGTGGATCGTATCAGGAAGGGCTTACTGCCACAATTCAGGGTGTTCCTCCAGGCATGCTGCTTACCGAACAGGAGATTTACGGCGATCTTCTTCTCAGAAAACCGGGAGCGGATGAATTGTCATCACCCCGTAAAGAGCCTGACCTCCCTGTACTTTTTACCGGATTAAACTCCGCAGATACGATAGAAAATGCCGGTAACTGCAATCATACAAACGGTACCCCTTTGAGTATCTTGCTCCCCAACCTT
Organism: Fibrobacterota bacterium; assembly: GCA_030619215.1. GTDB lineage: Bacteria > Fibrobacterota > Chitinivibrionia > Chitinivibrionales > JANQEN01 > JAUXBV01. The sequence goes on from JAUXBV010000293.1 coordinate 4,803, forward strand.
GACCGCCATTTCATTCATATAAAACAGTATCAGGACACCAACAAAACACCGCGCCCGGGGCATGCATCTTATGCATCGTTTATCAAATACGGGCCTGCAGATGATGCAATAGGTGCCGGTATATTCAGCGGACGCTATACTTCCACCATTGTATCAGCAGGATATGTTGCAAAAAAGATCCTTAAAAAATGTAATATTGAAGTCTGTGCATATGTAAAAGAGCTTGCAGGTATCTCATGCCCTGATATTGAATCAGGCAAAGCATTGGAATATACAGATGCCTACAAGCAGATGAGAAGGGATCACGACCCGTTTTACCAGGAAATCTATATAAAAAAACGTATCACAACAGAAATGCGCTTCCTTGAAAAGATGCTGATATTTGCCCAAATAGAGAAGGAGATCGATGAGATACGCGCTAAAGCACCGGAATTTAAACCTGAGGAGATTCGCAAAAAATACGGTGTGCATCACATCCTGAACTGCCCTGATATTGACAGGGCCGGGGAAATGGTGGAAGCAAGTCGGATCGTAGCCATGTCGTTCTGTGAG
>JAUXBV010000141.1 GCA_030619215.1 Fibrobacterota bacterium
CTTCGGTCGAAATGACAAAATGATGTATTTCCGGCCAGACACTAATTAATATCTTCTAAATATATATATAGAAAAGAACTAATAAAAATGACATTTGCTTTTTGCACCACTAATTGGAGAGATCCAACATTCCAATACTCTATAATTCCATCAGTTTGCAGAAGTGTTTAAACTTTTGTATCATAGCAAAATCCGCGACATCAGGTACTCTGAAGTTACAGCTTGATTGAATTGTACGATTCTTTGTATCTTTAATAACTGTTAAAATGTTACTATAGCTAAAATGAATAAAAAATAATCCGTTAGAACTATTATTAAAGTTATAGAATTGTAAAGTAATATACTTTTAAAATAAAGGTTACTGACATTGAATTTATTAGAATCAATAAATTCCCCCGATGATCTGAGGAAGATGGATAAAAAGCAGCTGCCGCAACTTGCTGATGAGATACGTGAATTTATAATTGATATTGTGAGCAAATATGGGGGGCATCTCGCACCCAGCCTTGGGGCTGTTGAACTTGCCATAGCGCTTCATTACTGCTACAATACACCGGAAGATAAACTTATCTGGGATGTCGGACATCAGGCATACGCCCATAAAATTCTTACCGGAAGGCGGAAGATTTTCAACACATTAAGGCAATACGGCGGAGTCAGCGGATTTCCGCGTACGTCTGAAAGCGAATATGATGCAGCCTCTACAGGCCATGCATCAACATCAATTTCCGTTGGCCTCGGTATTGCAAAGGCAAGGGACATTCTCGGAAAGAATTTCCATGTCGTCTCAATAATTGGTGACGGCTCAATATCCGGCGGCCTGGCCTTTGAAGGATTAAATAATCTCGGAACACTCTCTACAAATATGACTATCATTCTTAACGATAATGAGATGTCGATTTCCAGAAATGTCGGCGCTCTCTCCCGCTACCTGACCAGGATCATAACTGATAAACGATACAACAAACTGAAAACTGACGTATGGGAACTACTCGGGCATATGTCAAATGTCGGTATTAAGATCAGATCTCTGGTCCATGATATTGACGATGCAGTAAAACACTTCCTGACTCCGGGAAAATTTTTTGAAGATATAGGCATCCGCTATATCGGCCCAATTGACGGGCACAATATCAGCGATTTAATAGGTGTACTCAAGTTTGCCAAACAGACAGCTTCGGGCCCGATATTAATACATGTCTTAACCAAAAAGGGTAAAGGGTACAGCTTTGCGGAGAATGACGCGACAAAATTTCACGGAATTGGAAAATTTTCGAAGATTAATGGTAAAACCTCCAAGAGCAAATCAAGCTCGCCGTCATACAGTGACATTTTCGGCAAAGCCCTGGTTGAGATCGCTAAAAATGAAAAAGACATTGTTGCAATTACCGCTGCAATGCCTGACGGAACAGGACTGCAATATTTCCGTGACACGTTCCCCGAGCGATTTTTTGATGTGGGTATTGCAGAAGGCCATGCAGTAACCTTTTCTGCGGGACTTGCGCTTCAAGGTTTAAAGCCGGTGGTAACAATTTATTCAACCTTCCTGCAGAGAGCGTTCGACCATGTTATCCATGATGTTGCACTTGATAAGCTCAACGTGGTTTTCTGCATGGACCGCGCCGGTATTGTCGGCAATGACGGCCCGACCCACCACGGCACCTTTGACCTGTCATACCTTCGCGCAATTCCTGGAGCAACGATTATGGCTCCCAGCAACGAGTCTGAACTCAGGAATATGCTCTATACCGCATTAAAAAATATCAAAGGGCCGGTTTTCATACGCTACCCCCGGGGATCAGGGCCCGGTATCGGTATAAACGAACCTATGACTGCAATACCCCTGCACCAGCCGAACATAACCCGATCAGGTAAACGGTGTGCGATAGTGGCAATTGGAGAGTACCATCAATCCGCAGAAAAGGCGTGCACCATTCTTGAAAAGGATAATATAAGCCCGGCTCTGGTTGATGCCCGGTTTGTCAAACCGCTTGACGGAGAATTTTATAGCAAACTTTTCAAGGATTACTCACACATTATTACTCTTGAAAGTAATTCATTAAGGGGAGGATTCGGATCTGCGATTCTGGAACTTGCCTCGGAGCAGAATCAGAAAACGAAGATATTAAATTTGGGTTACCCTGACGAATTCATCACTCATGGCAGTAATAAAAAGCTTCTTAAAGAATTAAAACTATCACCGGAAGATATTGCTGAAAGGATCAAAGAGTTCCTTAAATAATACCCCTGCCTACATAAAAAGAGCCAATACACTCTGCTTTAACATATTTGCCTGTCCAAGCATTGCTATTGATGATTGTTGACATATACTCTTTTTTACCATATTTGCCATTTCCTTTGCTGTGTCAATATCGCTGATATTAGAATCGGCTTTCTCATAGTTTTCTACCTTATTTTCAACGAGGTTAAATTGAGAATTAAGGCCGTATATATATCCCGATACTCTCCCAAGATATGCCCCTGCTTTATCTAACTGTGTTTGTACTGCTGACTCCGCAGCAGCTTCGCCTACTGTAATATCAAGTAAATTAATATCAGCGGCTTCAACCACCTGGCTGCTATTAAAATCAATGTCAAATGTTGAGGATATATTATTTGGATCAAGATTAATGCTGCGGAGAGGGCTGGTAGCTGTGGTATCCTGAATTACCTTCCTGCCGTCATAATAAGTTGAATCAATTATTCCACTGACCCTGCTGATAAATGTATTGAATTCTGCTTCATAGGCCGCTTTTTCCTCATTCGTGGCCGAGTCATCATAATATAATCCTACAAGCTCTTTCATCCGGGCTAAATCATCAAATAGATAGGTCCCCGCCCTTTCAAGCACATCCATCATTGCAATAGCTCCACCAAGGTTCCGCCGTACTTCTCCATACCCTCTTATATCCATTTGGATTTTCTGGGAACGAAAATAATCCGTAGCACTGTCACTGGGTTTGTTGAACTTTTTACCGGAAGAAAGACGAACCAGGTTACTGGCAAGCTGTTTTCCATTGGTCTGATAAAAACCGGCAATACGATATGCCGCTAAATTTAATTGTGAAATTCCTGATATCATGAACACCTCCCTTGTGTGTCTTTTACTTCCCTGTGTCAACCATACGCAACGCTTCCCCAAGCAGTATATGGTGACGTTATTTTATGAACACAATAAATTTTTACTAAGGTTCTAATCTCTTTGATATAATCTTGCAATGGCAGCTCTCATGTTATTCGCCTGGGCAATCATCGCGATTGTTGCCTGTTGCCTGATTTGCAAATCCGTTAACGCCGCCAGCTCTTTGACATCGTCAATATCCGTGATGAGAGAATTGGTTGCTTCCTTGCTGTTGATTATCGTATCGGTCAGGTCTATGTGCCTGTCAAGGTCTTCGCTGAATCCATCAGCTTTAAAAAGGTATGAAGCCGCCGCTTCGATTTCATCCTGTACATCGTCGTCGGCGCCGATTGCTGTTATGTCAAGCAGTGAAACATCCACAATATCAGCCGCTGCGAATTGTATGGTAAAGGTCCCGCCTGTACCGCCGGGGTCAAGCTCAATCTCCTCAAGCGCTGCAGGGGCAGCAACAACCTTAATACCGTCATAGTATGCATCGTCAATGGTATTTGTTATGGTGGTTTTAAGTGCGTCAAACTCAGACTTGTATGCCGCGAGCACATCAGGATCATTTCCACCACCCACTTCAGTTTCATAGAGCAGGGCGAGTTCCTTCATCCTTGCCAGGTCTTCTGTAATATTCGAGCCTACCCCAACTGCATAGTCGGCAAGCCCTTTCGCCTCAGTAAGGTCCTGTTTTACTATACGGTACCCGGCAATGTCTGTCTGGAGCTCTGCCGAACGCAGGAAACCGACAACATCATCGCTTGCATTCTGGATTCTCTTTCCGGAAGCGATGCGGGCAAGTGAGTTCGCTATAGCCTGATTATTTTTCCTGTAGATTTGGCTAAGCTTCCAAGAAACAGGGTTTGGGCCGCCTATCATCTTTCACCTCCCTTGTGTGTATACTTCTTCGAATTCATCTTAAAAATCCCTCTCTTTTATAAAGTTCCTTGCAAGAAAGTGTGAACACCTCAAAGGGTGTTCACACTTTTACCGGCATTCCCCTTTATAAATAAAGCTGCATGATACCCTGCTGTGAAATGTTAGCCTGGGCCATCATTGCAATAGACGCCTGCTGGCGGATTTGCAAATCGGTTGCTAAGGTCATCTCTTTTATCTCGTCAATATCGGTAATAAGTGATGCCGCAGCTTCCTTACTATTAATAACAATATCCGTCAGATCCATATGCCTTTGCAGGTCCTCGCTGAATCCACTGGCTTTAGAAAGATAGCTGGTAACTTTGGCTATTGCAGCATCAGCAGTTGTACCACCGTCAGTAGCAACCAGAAGGACAAGTTCGGCCGCGGATGGGAAATCATTTGCCTCTACAAATGTTACGTCAAAGCTGCCACTCGCACCGTCCGGATCAAGCTGAACGGTTACCAGTGTAGCGTCCGCGATTACTGCAGTAGAATCATACTGTGCATCAGCTATCAGATTAGTTATCTCCCCTTTAAGGACAGTATGTTCAGCTACGATCAAAGCCTGCTCGGTCGGGTCTGAAGTAGCTGCATAAAGGACTGCAAGCTCCTTGGCATTCTCCAGTTTTTCCATCAAAGCCGTCCCTGCTTCTATGGCGTAATCAGCGTATCCTTTGGCCTTCTGTAGGTCTTGCTTTACAATTGCAAAGCCGGAAACATCGTCAAGTAAAGAACGGGACCTGATATATCCCGCGAAATCGTCGCTCGGCCTCTGGATCCTTTTACCCGAAGCTATGCGACCGAGGCTCTGACTGAGAGCCCTTGTGTTGGCATTATATATGCTCGCCAACCCTGAGGTAATGCTATTTATTCCACCTATCATTGGAACCTCCCTTGTTCGTTAATTGAAATCCTTATCACTCACAATAAAGCCCATGCTTTATATAGTGACATTTGTTAAATTTTTCGAAATGATAATACATATCCCTATAGTTCTGCGACGTCCCTGTAATTTCTGACAAATCCATTACAAGAACAGCAAACATTCCTGTTCGTTATAGTATTCCTTCCATTCAATGCCTCGCACCTATTCTTTATTGTCAATTTAAATGAGCATTGAAATTGGCAATACTATCCCCTATGGCAAAACCTTAACGTTTTGCAATACCAAATATGTTTTTTGCTGGGCCACTATCCGGCGGGTCAATAATATGGCGAGGAATTCATATAACACCTCCCTTGTGTAAAGTGAACGTCCCTGTCAGTTACAGCAGAGCTTCCCCTTCTTTGCTGAATGACTTTTATTAATTTGTAAATGAAAGTTTATTACTATTGAGTTTTATTAAATGCAGGCGATATAATGCACCTCCCTTGTGCGTAGTAAACTTCCTTGTTCCTCACAGCGAGGCTTCCCCACTTCGCTATGAAACATATAAAAAATTCTTTTCCTCTTTATAACTTCTCCTAAATATTATATCGGTAGAAATTTGAAAATCTTTAGTTATTTTTTTCAATCTTTTTTATACATTATCATTTTTATTGTTTTTCGATTTATTCAGCAGAGGAGCAAAAGGACGTGAACACCTTATAAACCAGTCAAGAGGATAGATTGGATATATCCGGCACAATTTTTAATCCCGTTTGGATTCTTCAGATATGACAAGGGATCGGCTATTCAGAACCGGAAGCTGTTTTCTTCTTAGTCAACACAATAAAAGCTTCAATAACCATCCATATTTCAAGGGCGATAATAATTACATCAATAGCCATAAGGTGGAATTGATTTTTGCAACAGAAACCTTTTAACTGTACAATCATTGCCCAGCCTGTCATGAAAAGCATCAGCACAAATGGAATGATGGTGTAGATAATCGGTTTACCTTTTTTAGCCAGGTAGACAGTTATCACAAGAAGTGCGAGTGCGGCAAGCAGTTGATTGGTTGCTCCAAACAACGGCCATAATAGAAGCCCTCCTGCTCCTTTTCCATCATGCAATGCCAGGAGCCCTGCCGAAACAACTGCAATTGCTGTTGCAACGTACTTATTGGTCAGGGGCTTTAATCCAAGAGAGCTTGACAACTCGGTAACTGCATAACGCTGCAAACGTGTTGCAGTGTCCAATGTGGTTCCGGCAAAGCTTGCCACAAACACTCCCATGATAGTTATGCCGATACCAAATGGTATCCCGAAGCCGGTAAGCAAATTAGCCGATCCATTAACAAACGCACTTACCTTAGGCCCCAGCCCTTTGGCCGCAGCCCAGCTTGCGTAATGGCTGTTCCATGCTTCCACTCCCGAGAGTTCGGCCTGGCCGGTTGCCATACCGATTCCGGCAGCTACCGCTATAATAACAAATACAGCCAGCATACCTTCCATAAGCATGCCGCCATATCCTATCATTCTCGCGTCCCCTTCAACTCTGATCTGTTTGGAAGTTGTACCTGATGCCACCAGCGAATGAAATCCGCTAATTGCTCCACACGCAATAGTAATAAAAAGAAACGGCCATATAGGAGGCGCCCCTTCCGGATGAAGATTCACTGCCGGTGCAACAATTTCCGGATGGGAAAACAGGACGCCAAGCGCTAAGAGTCCCATTGCAACAAAAAGCTCATGGCCATTGATATAGTCCCTGGGCTGGAGAAGCCTCCATACCGGGAGTGTTGAGGCGATAAACGCATAAATAAGAAGAATTACAGACCAGATCACAACCGGTCCTATTCCACCGGTAGAGCCCATACGGAGCGCTTCATATATCTTTGGGTGAGCTCCAATGAGCACCGATATATATAATAACACAAGCGCAATGAGTGAATAGGTCAATGCATGTTTCTTCTTAACATAGATCATATGTCCAAGCCATATTGCAAGAGGGATCTCGAACCATATAGAAAGAATCGATTGAGGGTAAAGGTCAAAGAGCTTGGCGATCACAAGGCAGAAGATGGCAATTACTATCATTAACACCAGGAATATAATGGTAAGGAACATGATGCGTACTCTTTTTGAAATCACATGCGCAGCAACGTCTCCGATACTTTTTCCTCGATGGCGCATGGAAACAACTAATGCGCCGAAGTCGTGCACTGCACCCATAAATATGCTTCCCAGAAGTACCCACAGCAGAGCCGGCACCCATCCCCAGATAATACCGAGCGCAGGGCCGACAATAGGTCCTGTACCGGCTATTGATGTATAATGGTGTCCGAAAAGTATCTCCTTTTTGGTAGGAACATAATCAATATTGTCTTCCAATTCATGCGCAGGTGTTTTAGCTGCTTTATCAAGCAAGAATATCTTTTTCGCAAGAAATTTCCCATACGTATTGTATGCAATGAGGTATGCCAAAGCTGTACCCACTGCAATAAGTATTACTCCCATAAAACACTCCTTTGGATCTGTACTCTATATAAGAAATATAATAATTAGACAGTATATTATTTGAGGGAAGTTATAGTTTAATGAAACTCTTGTAAACAGAATTATAAAAACTTATTTTACTGCATTCTTTGGAAACATGCACCCTTCGTCTAGTGGTTAGGACTCAGGATTTTCATTCCTGCAACAGGAGTTCAATTCTCCTAGGGTGTACCAATAAATCGCAGGCATGCCCGTTATTATTGA
>JAUXBV010000374.1 GCA_030619215.1 Fibrobacterota bacterium
CGCTTGGCCTCCGACTTAAGGCAGAGGGACATAATGGTTACCCGCAGGGCATGATCAAGGAGAAAGCTGGCTTTTTTCTCAAGAGATGCAAGGTTTACAATGACTTCAGGATAGCTAAGCACACTTTCTATAACGGAGTTCAGAGTTTCTAAAAACCCGGAGCTTGTAATATACTCATTTATCTTATTCCTGTTATCCTCTATCAAGTTATGTACTATCTCCTGACTGTAATTTTTCATCTTAAAAATACGCTGAAGATTCTCTCCGCCTGTTACCAATCGCGAAGCCATCTCTCTCTGTATCTGAGTGGATATAATGGACGGAGGATCTATATATACAGTTCCTTCTACTTCAATGTTAATGCTGTCTATTCTCAGTTTTTTAAGCCTGTATATATAGCGGGGAGTCAGGGTTGTTCCTGCAGAAAGCATGAGCTCACCCGCAGGAAGAACAATCGAGCGTGCAAGAACCATACCCGGAACTACGTTATCGATGCTGTACCGAACCATTAAAAGCCTGTTTTAAAAAAAGGAAATAATGTAATGAAACGTATATGATTATTGTAACAAGAAGTAAGTCACATTTCAAGATGATTAAACAGGACAAGAAAAACAATATTTTTCAAATCTAAAATTCTATTGACCTGCAGGCAGTAAAGTTATTATACTTAACACAGCGCACTCTTATTTATATTTTACACATTAACACACTCATTTTCAGATAGGTTAATTATGTCTGAAATCCCGGAAACCAGCCGCCTTATGATCCCCTTTGCCGCAGAGGACCTGTATTTAATTAATACACTTAATGAAGCTGTCAACCGCGGTGACAGTCTCGCCGATATCATTGATATCATAACACGGGAAACAATCAAGACCTTCTCATCCAATGGTGTAACCATCTATCTTGTTGATGAAGAGAGAAAGCATTTAGTATTACAAAAGATCCCTCACTCCTTTCTTAAAATAGATATGATTGAGAAACTCATCGGTATTAAAATCCCTTCAGTTAAAATCCCATTAACTGAAGAGAGTGTTTATAATAAAACCCTAAAGGGAGGAAAGCCTGTTCTTATAAGTGATAAGGAAACTATTATAGAGATGACAAAGGAGCATACTGATAATAACTTTCTTAAAAAAATGGCGCCTAAGGTTATGGATATACTGGGCGTACAACATACGATAGTTGCCCCTGTAACCTCGGAAGGAATACCATTCGGTGTTCTCACCGTCTCTAAAAAAGATGCTTTTAAAAAATCCGATATTGAACGCCTCGAATTCCTGGCAAATTATTTTCTGACTATACTAAAGCGTAAAATTCTGGAGGACGCATTAAAGGAGAGCGAAGAGCATTACCGCATCCTGGCAGAAACTGCTCATGACATTATTTTCGTTATTAATAATAAATACGAAGTGACTTATGTTAATAAAATCGGATTAAAATTACTTAATCAGGGCCGGGGCGAGATTATTGGTAAAAAAGTAATCGAACTATTTCCAAATGATACTGGAAAGAATTTCATGGCAAGCCTCCAGGAAATTGTCCTTACCGGAAAACCGCTGAATGCTCAAAATCTCTCAGCCTTCCCTAACAATGTGGAAATATGGCTTGATACCAGTCTCGTTCCGCGTAAAGACCGGAACAATAAAGTTACTGAAATAATGGGCACCTCAAGGGATATTACAGAGCGCAAAAATGCTGAAAAAGAAAAAGAAGAGATGCGTGACCGGCTTTTTGAAGCTGAAAAGATGAAAGCAATCGGGATATTGACTGGAGGTATTGCCCATGATATCAATAATATGCTCACGGCGATTAACGGTTTTTCCTGCGTTGCACTGGAAAATACGGATGATAAACAGTCCGTACAAGACTGCCTGAACCAGGTCTGCCAGGTTGTCCAGCGTGCAAACCAGCTTACCCGCAAGCTCCTTGGATTCAGCCGCAGACATCCTGATGAATTTAAAGAGGTTAGTGTTAACACCATTATAGATGACCTTAAAAAGCTGCTCCTCAGCTTTATTAGAAACGGAGTCACCATCACTTTTAATCTCAAGCCTGATGTTAATCCCGTCCATGCCGATGCATTCAAGATTGAGCAGGTAATAATGAACCTTGTCATGAATGCTAAGGATGCTCTGCAGGAAAGTGGTGAAATTACCATCTCAACCGAGAATATTCTTTTAAAGAAAAAAGATATTAAGAGTATTCCTGACGGTAAACCGGGTGAATATGCCTGTATATCGGTTAAAGATTCAGGTGCCGGCATAGACCAGGAACTTGTGGATAAAATATTCGAGCCTTTCTTCACCACAAAAGCCGAAGATAAAGGCACCGGCCTCGGCCTCACTGTTGTGAATGATATCATCAAACAGCACAGAGGATTCATCAAGGTAGAGAGCAGGGTGGGAAAAGAAACGATATTTAAAGTATACCTGCCCGCGATTAAGCAATAGCCTGCTATCCCCACAAAGTCATAAAGAGAGATAAATTGTCAATGGTCAATTGTCAATAGTCAATAGTTAATGGTCAATAGTTAATGGTCAATAGTCAATTGTGTGAAGGCGGTTGTGGGTAACGGTGACGATGCCTGTTTCGTTAAAGTGCAGACAGTCCGCTAAAAAGAAGCCGGTATATTTACTATTGTTCTATTCATACAAACACCATTATAATATACCCGAAGAAGATACATCCCTTTTCCAAGAGGGCGGTTATCTGATGTGTTAACCTGGGCGGAGACATCCATTTCCCCTTTTTCAACGAGCCCTTCAAATACGGTGCAGAGCTTTTTCCCCGATAAATTATAGAGAACTATTCCGACACTTCCATCCTCCGGCAGGCTTAGGGTAACCTTTAACAGGTTATTGTCAACCCGGTAATGAGAGATTATTTGAGTAGTATTACTTTTATGAGTAATATTATCAATAGACGTTGGCTCGCTATATTGGTACACACCTTTATCAGTTCCGGCATATACCTCAAGGAATTGTTCGCTCACACTGAGGCAGAGAGGCTCATGCGCTATATCACCAACCTCCGTCCAGTTACCTCCCCTTCCGACAAACACGCCGCTGTCAACAGCAATTACGAGCTGCTCGCCCTGCATCGGCCCCTCAACAGAGGCAAGCGCGTTAACCGGCCTGTCTCTCGGGCTGCTCATGGGAGTCCATTCTATCGGGGTAACGCCTGACTTCAGAGAATAGAGGCCTGAATCGCGTGTTCCTGCAACAATCTCCAGAGGGCCGACAGGTGCAAAGACTCCCTTTACCATTGCAGATACATTCCAGTCCTTTATTATTACCATGCTGTCTTTTAACTGCTGCAACAGGTGTCCCTTCCCCGGCATGATCTGGCTTTTATCATACCCGCCTGCAAAAAGGCCGCTCACGCCCTGTGCAACCTGAAAGTGAATGAGGGAAGAACAAAATGGCCTTTCCACGCCAAAGGCATACTCAGGCATTTTTAAAGGCTGCACAACAGGGGTAACACCGGAGCTATCCTGCACAATCATTGAAATGGCATTTCTTCCACCCACATAGATGGTGTCACCCTTTGCACCAAGGGTTTCTGCGAAATCAAAATAGGTTAATATGGAAAATGTATAAGGAGGGTCTGCAGTCGGCGAGTATTTCCCAATGTAAACACCATCGGAGTTGGAGCCTCCCCCACCGGCAGCCGTAACAACCGTTCCCTCTGAGAGTTCTAAAATGTCGTTTATTTTTAATTTGACTGCATTAATTAATTCCCATTCATCCCCGACTCTATAATAAAATCCCTCATTGGTAGCCGCCAGGAGCACTGATTTACTGGTAAGGAATATTTTATGAACAGTCCTTTCCTTCGGACCGATTGAAACCCATTCGCCCCGGCCATAGGAGAGGCAAAATATGCAAAGGACGACTAAACTAAAAAAAATAATCTTCATCGTTTCCTCCTTTTATCTATCTCACCCCCATACTAATAATATATTCAAAAAACAGCAGCCTGTTTTATTTTTTTTACTGTGTCTATGTGTTTGCCATGGCCCTCCATATTTCGTTCCTATGGAACCGTGTATTGATGTTGATATATTCGTGCTATAAATATTCCGTCCCGAACGGGACTGAGAGCGTGCAAAAAAAACATACTCTATCACAGATTCACGAAGCGCTATTTTTAAAAACCTAGCCCTTTACATTCAACACTTCCGCAACCTTCTTTGACAATTCAGCCTTGCGAAACGGTTTCTGGATAAACCCTTTTGCACCTTCATCAAGAAGATTCTGCGCTTCGCCGTCCACACTGTATCCGGATGAAAGAAGGACTTTGATATCCGGATTAATATAGCGCATGGCAAGAAAGGCCTCCTTACCGCCGACTCCCGGCATGATAAGGTCTAAAATAACGAGGTCGATTTTCTTCCATGCATCCTTGTAATATTCAATTGCCTGTTTGCCATCTTTACAAACCACAACTTCGTAACCAAGATCCGC
>JAUXBV010000168.1 GCA_030619215.1 Fibrobacterota bacterium
CATTGATGACGGCTTAAAACCCGTCCAGCGCCGTATCCTTCATTCTCTCTATGAAATGGATGACGGTAAATTTAATAAAGTGGCTAATGTAGTCGGCCACACCATGAAATACCACCCTCATGGTGATGCATCGATCTATTCCGCTCTTGTCGTTCTTGCAAATAAGGACCTGTTCATTGAAAAGCAGGGTAACTTCGGTAATATTTACACCGGTGATCCGGCATCTGCAGCGCGGTATATCGAATGCCGGCTTCTTCCTCTGGCAAAAGAGGTACTTTTTAACCCCAAAATTACCGGGTATGCCGACTCCTATGACAGCCGTAACAAAGAGCCTGTTACCTTTCCGGCAAAAATTCCTGTTGTGTTAATACAGGGCGCTGAAGGAATTGCGGTCGGCATGGCAACCCGCATACTTCCCCACAATTTTATAGAAGTTTTGGAAGCTGTACGGGCCAATCTCGAAAACGAGCAGCATCTTCTCTTTCCTGATTTCCCAACGGGCGGCCTTGCCGACGTATCGGAATATGAAGATGGAAACGGTAAAATCCTTGTACGGGCAAAACTCGACACAAAGGACCCGAAAAAAATTGTGGTTCGGGAGCTTCCATTCGGGGCTACTACTGAGAGCCTGATCGCTTCAATAGAATCAGCGGCAAAGAAAAATAAAATCAAAATTGCCGGTATTAATGATTTCAGCACAGACCATGTTGAAATTGAGGTAAAACTTGCACGGGGTATTCATACCAGCGACACGGTCGATGCTCTCTATGCTTTCACTGACTGTGAATCGTCAATCTCGGTCAACCTCCTCGTTATCAGGGATAACCAGCCGACATTAATGACTGTCAGTGGAGTCCTCCAGTACTATAGCAAAAATCTTACAGAGGTTCTGCACGCTGAGCTGAAGCTTGAAGAAGGTGAGCTCAATGACAAACTGCATGCGAAAACACTGGAGCAGCTATTCGTTGAAGAACGCATATACAAAAAAATAGAGAAAATGAAAACCCGCGACTCTGTTATCAAGGCTGTCATAAAAGGATTTGAACCGTTTGCTGATATGATCATGCGGAAAGTTACCACGGAAGATGTGGAACGCCTTCTCAAAATCCCTATCAGGCGCATCTCTCTCTATGATATAAATAAAGCAAAACAAGAAATGGATGAGATAAAAACCCGCCTGAAGGAGATAAAAAAACACCTTGCCGGCATTGTCAAGTATGCCATCTCTTTTCTGGATTCCATAATTGACAAGTATAAAGATCAGCACCCGCGAAAAACGGAAATCATCTCCTTTGATAAAGTTGATGTGCGCGAAGCGGCGCAGCGCAACCTGAAGCTGAAATATGACAAAACAACGGGCTACCTCGGCCACGAGGTTAGCGGCAATACCCTCTTCGATGTTTCGTTATATGACAGGATACTGGCTATCCGCAAAACAGGTTTATACTCCGTTATGGATGTACCCGATAAATTCTTTATTGATAAGGGAATGCGGTACTGCGGATTTGTCGATGAAGACACAGCCAGGAATACTGTCTTTACTGTTGTATTCAAGAACAATACAAACGGTTATACGTATATAAAACGCTGCAGGATTGAAAAATTTATCCTTAACAAAGGATATTCTCTCGTACCGGAAAAATGTACCCCCCTATTCCTGACCACAGAGAAAGACGGTACTATTTCTGTTGAATACAAACCCAAACCGCGCCTCAAGGTTTTACAGGAGGACTTTCAGATACGGGATTATCTTGTCAAGGGAGTAAAAGCCGGGGGAGTAAGGCTTGCTAATAAAGAAGCGAAATCGGTAAAACTCATTAAAAATAAAGAAGAGAATTTGCTCTTATAAATTTATTGATAGTCCTCAATATTCGGAACATCCTTATATTTCTTATCATCCGGCTTTTTCCTCCACCTCCGATGCATCCACACCCACTGCTCGGGATACTCCAAAATACCTTTACTGTGAAAATCGTTTACTTTCTCAACATTAACGGTCAGGTCACGGTTAAAATCGCCGGTGTTTTCAAGCTCGATCGGATCACTGAGATGAATGTAATGTGTGTCATCCTTTTGCCGGGCGGAATAGCCTGCAATAACAGGGATGCCATACCGCATTGCTATACGAATCGGGCCGGAGAGAGTATATGCAGGTATGCCTAAGAAATGGGCAAACACCCCGTCTCCGTATGTGTCCTGATCCAGAAGCACCCCCAGAGCGCCGCCCCCTTTAAGGAATCTGACAACTTCCCGGCTTCCTTTATCCCTGTATACATATTTAACATCTTCTCTCTGCCTAATTTCGACAATAAGCCTGTCTACCCTTTTGTCAAATAACTTCTGCCCGATTGTCATGCACCGGAATCCGTTCCTTGCAAGTATATGAATATTCATTTCATAGCATCCCAGGTGGCTTGTTATGGCTATAAGTCCCTTCCCCTGCTTATAGGCATTTTGGAAACCGGAAAGACTGTCATACCTGACAATAGCATCGAACTCCTCATTACTGCAGCGGGTCAGGTACAGGGCGTCAAAAAGGTTTTTCCCGATATTGGAGTATACCTCCCCGGCAGTGTGCATAATCTTATCAGCACTCCACTTTTCAGAAAAAATAAGGGAAAGGTGCTTTATAGTCCGCTGTTTATCTTTTGTCGGGAATAAAAAGAAGAACCTTCCAATAAGGCCAAAGATGGCAAGTCCGGTTTTCCTGGGTAAATACCTGGCTATAAAATAGATATAAAAAAGAACAGCATAGGCCAGATCATTTCTTCTTTTTTTTATAAATGACTTTGCCATTTTCTTTTATACTGAAGCTTTGGAAATGGCAATTTCCGCAGGAAAGCCGTCTATATCGACTTCCAGGGCATTGCCCTTTACACCTGAAACATCCCACGTCACCTCTAACGCCAATGTCTCATTACAGATAAAATCAACATGCTCAGACAGTGCTTTTTTCAGTGACTCCCCGCAGCTACATGCAATGGTAATGCGGTCTGTTACATTTAAATCAAGCGTCTTACGCATGTTTTGAATTCGATTGACAAATTCACGGGTGTGTCCCTCATGTTTAAGCTCTTCAGTGATTTCGGTATTTAAAGCAACGGTAACCTCTCCCTGTGTCTCAACCTCAATACCTTCATGTTTTGTGCGCCTGATTTCAATATCGCCAAATGCAACCGTATGTCCTATTATATCCCGGGTTTCACCGCTTTCCAATGCCCGGATATCCTGTGAAGACAATGCCTCAATCTCTTTTGCCGCATCTTTCATCCTGGGGCCATATATTTTGCCAAGGTTTCGGTAATTTGGCTTTGCGAATATCTCCACCAGAGAATCTTCGTTTTTATCAAAAACAACATTTTTAATATTTAACTCTTCCTGTATAAGAAGTTCCATCTCCTCAAGGAGGCTCCGCTTATGATCATCCCTAATAACAACGGTCAATTCAGATAAAGGCTGCCTGTTCTTGATACTATAACGGCTGGGAAGCATCCGCCCCATGACAACAACCTGTCTAATAAGCTTCATCCTCTCTTCAAGATCATAGTTGATCCTGCTCTCATCAGACTGGGGGAAGGACGTCAGGTGCACACTTTCAGGAGCTTTCCGCTCAACATTCACGACAAGGTTACGATAAACCGCCTCCGTTAAAAAGGGCAGGAACGGCGCCATTACTTTTGAGAACTCAATGAGTACAAAATGAAGGGTAGCGTAGGCATTCTTCTTATCCGCATCGTTTTCACTCTTCCAGAAGCGCCGCCTGCTGCGGCGGATATACCAGTTTGTCAAATTGTCTATAAAGTCCACAAGCAGCGGTACAACCTTATAAAGCCGGTACTGCTCCATCTCCATGTTAACCGATGCAATAAGGTGATTGATAAGAGATACAATCCATACATCAAGCTCATTACTGCTTTTTACCAACGAGTCTTTGCCGCCAGGCTTCCATCCGTCAACATTCGCATACGTTACAAAAAAGGAATACGCATTCCAGAACGGAAGCAGTACCGAACGCGCCATTTCAGTTACCCCCTTCTCACTGAAACAGAGGTCTTCCGCTTTGACAGCAGGAGAGTTTATCAAAAACAGGCGGAGGGCGTCGGCGCCTAATTTGTTAAGTATATTCTCCGGGGGTGTGTAGTTTTTAAGGCGCTTTGAAAGCTTTTTGCCGTCCTCCGCAAGAATAATGCCGTTTACAATTACATTTTTAAATGTCTCCTTTTTGAACAGGGCGGAGCCAAGTACCATAAGCGTATAGAACCATCCCCGGGTCTGGTCAATACCTTCAGCAATAAAATCGGCCGGAAATTTTTTTTCAAACACCTCCCTGTTCTCAAACGGGTAATGCGACTGGGCATACGGCATTGAGCCTGATTCGAACCAGCAATCCAGCACCTCGGGCGTGCGTTTCATAGATTTACTGCCGCATTTCGGGCAGGCTACATCTATTGAGTCAATCACATGTATATGAATGTCGGTATCAAAAATTTCAGTATGTCTCACCTTCTCAGCCCACTGCTCATCGATGCCAAACTGCCTGAAATGATCAGCCGCATCCTTCTCAATTGTTTCACGTACTTTTGCAACAGCATCCGCATGCATCTTCATACCGGCGTTTCTATCACCACTTCCAAAGAGGTCATGAAGCTCATCCAGGCTTCCGATACATACTTTACTTTCACAATCCGGGCAGATCCAGACCGGCAGCGGTGTTCCCCAGTAACGGTTACGTGAGATGTTCCAGTCCGGTGCGCTCTCGACCCCTTTGCCGAACCTGCCGTCCTTAAGGTGTTCAGGCACCCATAAAATACGCTGGTTATTTTCAAGTATATTTTTCTTTAACGGTTCAATCTTCATGAACCACGTGTCTATTGCCTTGTAAATAAGCGCGGTATCACACCGGTAACAGAAGGGGTACCGGTGAACAATTGACGTACGGTAAACAAGACGCCCCATCCCTTTTATAGTCCGGGTAATATCATCATCGGCCTCATAAACAACCTTACCCTCCCACTGCGGCACCTCTTCCGTAAAACGGCCCTCCGAATCAACAGGGCATACGATAGGAAGGTCGAGCTTCTGCCCAACTTGAAAGTCATCTTCGCCAAAAGCCGGCGCAATATGTACGATACCGGTTCCATCTTCAGTGGAAACAAAATCCGCAGAGTAAACCTTGAAAAATTTATCGCTCTGACCGGTGAAATATTCAAACAGGGGCTGGTAAGCCTTTCCCACCAATGCTGAACCGGGCATCTCCTCAACTACTTTGTAACCGGATTCGTTCTTGTAGTATACGGGCAATCGATCTTTTGCAAGTATGAAGCAATCATCCCCGTCCTCTACCTTTACATAAGTAATATCATCACCAACAACAAGCAACACGTTCGACGGCAGCGTCCAGGGTGTTGTTGTCCATACGAGAATCTTTGTCTTCGGGTCATCAGCCATAGGAAAGGTTACCGTAATTGAAGGCCCTTTGGTGTCCTTATATCCCTGGTTCAGCTCAAAATTTGAAAGCGGTGTTGCACACCTGGGGCAATAGGGCTGTACGCGGAATCCTTCATAGATGAGACCCTTCTCCCACACCTGTTTGAAAGCCCACCAGATGCTTTCCATATAGGAGGCACTCATTGTATGGTACTGGTTATTAAAATCTACCCACCGTCCCATCCGCTCTACAATATTCTGCCACTGCCTCGTATACCGCAGGACAATTGACCTGCATGCTTCATTGAACAGGTGTATACCGAGTTTTTCAATATCCTGTCTCCCGGATACATTAAACTCCTTTTCCACCTCGTTTTCGATAGGCAGGCCATGGCAATCCCAGCCAAAACGCCTTTCAACATAGTAGCCGCGCATCGTCCAGTAACGAGGGATAATATCTTTCAGGGTGCCTGCAAGCAGGTGGCCATAGTGCGGAAGCCCTGTTGCAAACGGAGGGCCATCATAGAAAATGTACTCCTTTTTACCTTTTGTCTCATCAAGGCTCTTATAAAAGGTTTTATGCTCTTTCCAGAAGGTAAGTACTTCATTCTCCACTTCCGGGAATTGAATCTTTGCATTAACCGGATTGAAATGCTGCTTACTCATAGCTCCTTCAACACCTTTTTAATAAGTTTAACCAGTTTCGGTTCTGCTTTATTAGCTGTTGCAATAATTTTCTGTATATCAACGGGCTCCAGGGCATCAGGCAGGCATGCGTCGGTAATCACGGAAATTCCTAAAACATTCATACCTGCATGCACTGCTGCGATAACTTCCGGGACAGTGCTCATGCCGATCGCATCAGCGCCAAGAATTTTTAACATGCGATATTCCGCCTCCGTTTCCAGGCATGGGCCGGGCATGGAAGCATACACCCCTTTCTCAATGGGAATCTTATTCTCAAGTGCAACTTTTACGGCAATATCCAAAAGCTTCCTTGAATATGGCTCGGACATGTCGGGATATCTGGGGCCGATACGCTCGTCGTTCGGCCCGATAAGCGGATTATCCCCAAAAAGGTTTATATGATCGATAATAAGCATAATCGTACCCGGGTTGAAAAGAGGGTTAATCCCTCCTGCTGCATTGGAAACAATCAGGTTGTGTATCCCCAGAAATTTCATAACCCGAACCGGATAAACAATCTGCTGCATTGAATAGCCCTCATAATAATGAAAACGGCCCTGCATTGCCAGAACATTTTTCCCTGAAAGTTTGCCTGCGATAAGCCTGCCTGCATGAGCTTCAACAGTAGCAGCAGGAAAATGGGGAATATGTTCATAGGGTATTTCCACATCAATTTCAATTTCATTCACCAGGCGGCCGAGGCCGGTTCCGAGAATGACACCGAATTCCGGTGACGCCTTGTATTTCTCTTCAATAAAGCTTTTTGCTTCCTGAATACGTTCATACGTCTGTGGCATAGCTTAAAACCTCTTTTAAAAAAATGCATCTATAAAAGTACTCATTTCATTGCAACCCTCGTTAATGAAAAACCGCTTTTTTCAATTTGTCAAATATTTCTTCTCTGTCAAATCCCTGGATTGCAATCACTTTATTCCGCGATTTACTACCGCGTATAATGCTACATGATGATTTAGAAATATGCAATATTCTGGAAAGCAACTTTATCAAATGTTCGTTTGCTTTTCCTTCAACCGGTCGAGAGGTTATAGAGATTGCGACAGTCCTGTCATCCTTAATCTCTACGCTA
>JAUXBV010000254.1 GCA_030619215.1 Fibrobacterota bacterium
AGAAGCAGAAAGATCATTTCCATGCTCTTCTGCTTAACACACTATTATCCTGAAATATCTGCCAACAAACAGAAATGCTTGAAATAAAAGTTAATTCATTTTAATATATATTTGTTATATATCTTATCAGTGTTTCTTATTGATTACTCAAATATATTGGAGACACCTTTAAATGCTCCGTAATAAGATTTTTTGTCTGATTATCTTTTTATTGATATCATTTCTATCTTGCGTTTTCAACACCGAGGATAACAGCCCCTTAATAATGACGCGTGTTGATAATGAAACGGACACCGTTTCACTATGGCCGCATCTCATATTTGAGTTCTCTGTACCCCTAAAAGACAGTGTTGTAAATATCACCATAACACCGGACCCCGGCCCGGTTTATAGTGTTTACCTTAATGATAAAAGAGACACACTGACTTTTTCCGTAACCGGCACACTTGAAGGAGCTACCCACTATATACTTACGCTTGAGCAGCCCATAACTGCAAAGAACGGGAATAAGCTGCATCCTGAAGATGCTGTTTTCAACATTGTGACTTTACCAGGCGAAAAGGAACCAAATAACAAAAAAGAAAATGCAGATACATTATTGATATTATGCTTTGGCGCAGCAAAACCCGCAAATGACACGGACTGTTTTTATATTTTCAACACCGCTGCGACCGGCTTATATCTTAAAAGCCATGATAAAAAATCAGGTTTTGTTATCAAAGACAACTCCGATAATGTAATAACATTAGATGACGGTTTTGAGGAAATTAAAACATTTGATATCTCTAACTATAATACAGCACCAATATTTGTCTTTGTTTTTTCGCTATTCGATAGTGATGCTCGCTATGAATTGGGCTTGATACCATAAATGAAACAAGGAAATATATATCCTTATATTGACATATCAAAATAGTACACATAAACATAGGGAACTTATACAATGAAACTCGACGACAAATCCCTTGGTACCATCCGTTCATTTCTTGACAGCCCAACAGAACAGCGTTGTATTTATGGGCTAGGCGCTCTATACTGGTCATCTGTTATCGGCAACATTACCGATTTAATCCACAACGAAGGTGATGTTAACCAGTTTCTTGAGCAGGAAGAAGACTTTTTAAATACAGGAATAATTGATAAGGTTTTAGAAAATCCGGAAGAGATTCTGTCAACAATAAAATCTGATACTATCCCCTATGGCCATTTAAAAATTCATACCGTAACTACATGGCTTAAAGAAACTATCAGAAAAATTTACTCCGGTGATAAAAAAGAACTGCTGGAGCATGACATTAAAAACATTGAGATTCAACAAAAGAAACTTGACAATGAGATAGCTACTGTTCAACAAATGAGAAAAAAACTTTTATTGAAGGAGTTTTCAAAAAAACCGGACAAAACAACGCTGTCTCAAATCGATAATTTAGCTAATACTGACTTCCTTGCTTACCAGAACATGCAGACAAACCTTGAGATCTCAAAAGGTGTTTTTTTCTCAGTAGAAAATCGCCGTGAGTTCGTTGAACGTACCAATAAGCTGCAGAAGGAAACGGCAAAAAGCGAAATCCTTCTATCAAAGATCAAATCACCTGAAACAAAAACAGCCTTACGGAAATGCAATTCTCAGATTAACGAGCTTTTCCAAAAAAGTATCAATTGTTTGGATGCTATTACAAACAAAGAAAAAGAGCTGGACAATATTAAAAATGAGGAATCCTCTTTAACTGCTTTGGAAGTTGAAAATAGAGTGAGATCAGAGTTGGAGTATTTAAAAGACCTGGTAAAATTAAGCGCCAAGCGCCTTCGTATGGAAAGCTGCCCAATTCTTAGACCAAACAGCAAATTTTTTACTATAAAGGAATTATGCTCTTGCCTTGACAGAATATTGGAATTTGATCCACAGATATTTAACAATGAAAGAGTAGCTATTTTCGGTAAACCCTATATACTTTTAGTGCCGGGAAACGGCTATGGACTCTACGACTGGAAGTACAATCGACTCATTATTCCAATGGTCCCACAGGCTGGTGACTTCATGACATCAATAGCAACTGCCATTATCGAATATCGTCTTGATGTTGATGCCGATAAAAAATTATTAACTTCCTATCAGAAATTACCTGAACAAAAAGGCACCAGATCGATGTATGCCTTACGCTCAAGCTTGACTAAAGATTACATAAAATGGATGAATTCCGAATATCTTGGTTTTAAGGTTCTTGATAAAGAAACCCGAAACTGGTTTGAGCATGAAGTCGCACCGGGTAAAACCGATATTTTCTGTCCTCCACAGTACCAGCCCTTTACTTTAAGCACAGAAGAGTTCAGGAATATGCTAAAGGCTGTAGAGAAAAAAATTGAAGAAATCCAACCGAAGCCCTCTGAGGAAGATCTTTGGGCTGCTTGCATACTGAATTATCAACAGGGAAAATTCAAAGATTCTTATAAACATATCAATGAACTGCTTGCCATCTACCCTGATCACCTTTTTGGGTACTATAATCTTGGAATAATTGGAATGAAGACCACCCATAAACAGGATGCCATTAAAGGATTTAAGGAATTTATGAAAAGAAATCCCCAGAGTTGGTGGGCATCCGTTGCCAGGGAGCATATACGCCGCCTGCAGGTAAGTTAAATAAAATAAAATGAGGAGAACACATTGTGCCGACCCTGCCTGTAGTTTCAATCGTTGGAAGACCTAATGTAGGCAAATCTTCCCTTTTCAACCGTATCTTAAAACAAAAGGTCGCTGTTGTTGATGACACCCCTGGGGTCACCCGTGACAGGAATTACAAGGAAACATCCTGGAGCGGGTATCATTTTACCGTTGTAGATACAGGCGGACTAATACCCACATCAAAGGAAAGTATTCCATCGGAAATACATAAACAGGTAGATATTGCTATAAGAGAATCGTCAGCAATTATTTTCCTTGTTGAAGCTCAAACCGGACCCACGGACCTTGACCTGCTTATTGCCAGGCAGTTGATGAAGGCATGCCCCGAGAAGGTCATTCTTACGGCTAATAAGGCAGAATCAGAAGAAGCCGGCATTGAAGCATCCGGACATTTTGCGCTTGGATGTGGTGATCCTTTTCCTATTTCGGCACTGCATGGCAAAGGAACAGGAGACCTCCTCGATGAAGTGTGCCTGCTTCTAAAACAAAAATTTCCCCAAACCAGCTCTTTACAAAAAGATACCGCTTTAAACATAGCTATTGTCGGGCGGCCAAATTCAGGGAAATCTTCACTTGTCAACAAACTGCTTAAAAATGAACGTATGATTGTCGATGATGCCCCCGGCACCACCCGTGACGCAATAGATAGCATTCTGACATATAACAACTTACAAATCAGGCTTATTGATACGGCAGGACTAAGGAAAAAAACACAGGTACACGATAACACAGAATATTACTGTAACATGCGCGCTATAGGTAGTATTAGAAAGTGCGATGTCTGTGTATTGCTAATCGACACAACTATGAAACTGGGCGAGCAGGATCTCAAAATCCTTAAACACACGATAATAAATAGAAAGGGAATGATTGTCTGCTGGAATAAATGGGATTTAGTGGACAAGGATTCAAAAACATTCGACTCACTTGTGGCTGAGGCAAAAAAAACGTATAGAGAGATAAAGTATGTTCCAATGCTATCTGTCTCGGCGCTTACCGGTCAACGTGTAGCAAATGTAATCGATATGGCTTTTGAAGTTAAACAGCGCATGGTCAGGAGAATAAAACCTTTCCGGCTGCGTGATGATTTTTTTGAATGGGTAAAGATCCATCCCCACCCCTATATGGCTCCAAAGGAAATCCGTTTCCTTGGTATAAAACAATTAAACGCCGAGCATCCGCATTTTAATATTTTTTGTACTAACCCCAGCAGTGTTGCACCTTCGTACAAGAGATTCCTGATTAATAAGATGCAAGACACCTATGACTTTTCCGGTTGCCCAATTGCACTTACTTTTAAAACAGCGGGCCTTAAAAAACGGGGGAAAGAAAATACCGGCAACAACTCTTCAGAAAAGGAGTTTTAAATGAACATCGGAGTGCTAGGCGCAGGAAGCTGGGCTATAGCCCTTTCCGTGCTTCTCAATAAACGCAATCATTCTATTTGCATGTGGGAATTTAATAAAGACGACGCGGATATGCTTATACAAAAGCGTGAACATACCGTCAAGCTGCCCGATGTTATGATCCCTGAAAGTATAAAAATTTCCAATGATATAGCCGAATCCTTTGCTTCTGCAGATTACATTCTGTGTGTTGTACCTGCCCAGCAGGTTCGCAGCACCATGAAATTAATTGCCCGGACTGTCGATCCGCCTCTTATTTCCTCTGTAAAGGCATGGATTATTGCCTCTAAAGGAATTGAGTGTTCAACACTCAGCCTTTTAAACGATGTTGTTAAGGATGAACTAAATGTAACCGATGAAAAAATTGTAATACTTTCCGGCCCGTCTCATGCTGAGGAAGTCTCCCGGAATATTCCAACAACTGTCGT
Organism: Fibrobacterota bacterium; assembly: GCA_030619215.1. Lineage (GTDB taxonomy): Bacteria > Fibrobacterota > Chitinivibrionia > Chitinivibrionales > JANQEN01 > JAUXBV01. Next base: position 4,518 of record JAUXBV010000254.1, read on the forward strand.
AGCAGCGTCAAAAAATAATGAGCTTGCAGTCGAAATACAGAAAAATTTTTCAACAGAAACATTTCGTGTCTATACAAACAATGATGTCATTGGTGTTGAGCTCTGTGCGAGTGTGAAAAATATAATAGCCCTTGCTGCAGGAATCTGTGATGGTTTGGGCCTCGGTGATAACACAAAGGGAGCTCTTCTTACCAGGGGCATGGTAGAAATCGCACGGCTTGGTAAAAAAATGGGAGCTGATGAAATGACATTCAGCGGCTTGGCCGGTTTCGGTGATCTTATCACGACCTGTATCAGCCGCCACAGTCGTAACAGGAATATAGGTGAAATCATCGCATCGGGCCTCAGCCTCGATGAAGCTCTTAAAAAAATGACCATGGTTGCGGAAGGCGTTGAAACAACAAAATCGGTCTATCAGCTTGCCCGGAAATATAACATTGATATGCCCATCACCACCGAGGTATATAGAACTCTCTTTGAAGGCAAGTCACCCCGCGAAGCAGTCAGAGAGCTGATGATTCGACAATTTAAGCCTGAGAGTATTAAAGAAAATATTTCATAAAATCGTATATAAAACCCATGCGTTAGTTGACTGAAAGTTTTCGTCCATATATTTTGAATAAAGACAATGTGTTTAATATAGAAAAGAGGGTGTAATGCTGAACAGTAAAAAAACCTATTATTCCATTCGTGAAGTATGTGACCGGACAGGTCTTGAGCCGCATGTTCTACGCTACTGGGAAAGTGAATTCTCTCTTCTTCGACCCAAAAAAAATCGCGCGGGAAACAGAGCCTACCGCGAAAAGGATATTGAAATAGTCCTCAATATAAAACGCCTTCTTTACAATGAGCAATATACCATACCTGGTGCAAAGAAAAAGCTATCCACCCTCAAGGATATGCAGGAGCTGAATAAAAAAGAAAACGACGCTACTCTTCAGAAAGATTTGATTAAAGAGACCGTGGATGAATTGAAAGGTGTGTTGGATTTAATTCAGAAAAAGTAAACTTTACAATCTGACCGACCTCGATTTCTATTTTTACTTCCTATTTTTTCAATAGTATACCAGCAACAAAAAAAATATTACTGTTATTTTGCTGCATTTTGCTGTATTGTAAAAACCAAAATTACCAGAGTCGCAATAGATACTGTAATTTGAAGAATATCTCTAACCAGGTTAAACCTATTAATATACTGTTTCTCCGGTATCCAAATTGCATCACCGGCCTCTAAATTTTTTCCCCTGTGTGGGCTCAACATAACATCTGTCCCGCCTTTTATTATTGTAATTGAACCTTTGCGAGC
>JAUXBV010000232.1 GCA_030619215.1 Fibrobacterota bacterium
GAGGAGCTGTAATTGCGCTTAATATTTCATCTTTGGTGTTCGCTATTAAAGCAAGAAGAACGCGAAAACATTGTTCAGATCGACATTCATTATAGAAATTTTATATTATAACATGCCGTTGCAGCGGCCACTAATTGTACCGCTGAACTCAGCGTTAGCATGAATAAAGTTCTGATAATAATAATTTTTAGTTTTTTACTTTCTTCGTGTATGAATGCACGTTTTAAAGATTACGTATTACTTAATGATGGTTCAGTTGATTATGACACAGTAACAACTTGGCCACGCACTTTTATTTATATTGTCGAAGATGATTCTAATGTTATTGCTATAGAAGAAGGAAAAGTTATTTGTGATTCTTTTACCGTTCTTGTTAGAAATGTGGATGACACAGCATTTTTAGATTGTTTAAGCGGAATTTGCAGTAAGCCAGGTATTAGTCGAGGTAGTCGATTTTATGTAAAACTGCCTTTTTGTGGAAATACTGAACAACGTTACATTATCCGAGCATACAACGCTTGTACATTTGGCAAACGTGATTTAGTCCCGCTGCATTTTATTAAGATTAAGTAATAGTTTTACATATAGAAGCTTTTTTTTGTATAAATGTATCGATCTTAATACAACAAACGGCTGCAACAGAATCCAGCATGGAAAGCTTTAAAGGTTAGGCTGGAACCTGCTGTGCTTTCGCGTTAGCAAGAAGAAACTGAAATGAAGATTGCAATTCTATGCACCATATTTATTATGCTGTCTTGTGCACAAACTGGGCGAATAATTCATACAGATAACCAAGATTTATTCAAGGGTGATCCTACTGATAGTGAGTTGAGGAAAAGTGTCCTGCATGTTCTGGTGAGTAATAACCTGATTGCTGAAGCCGACCATGAATCATACATTGTGAATATAAATGAGAGTGGGCGAATGTACTTTGTTGAATTATGGCCAAAGGAAAAAAACTCTTTAAATGTGATTGGAGTTAAACTGAAGAAAAGGACTTTGGCAGTAGTGGAAATATATACTCCCTGTCAAATAAAAACGGTAATTGATACTAACAAGACCAATGCGCTAGACTCCTTGATCAGGTGATTGGCTGCGTTAAATTTATGATTTTGAAAAATATGAGAAGCATCCTATTTTTAATGGTTTTATTCATTAATTGCGGTAATGAAAATGAATTGCACTTTCATAATGGCATCGAGTCTTCAATTTACCTGTATTGCCAAAAGAGAGATTCCATTTTTTCTTTGCCATTATTTGATGCCAACCTCGCAAACACATTAAGGATTTACAGGCTTCCTTCATTTGGCGCTACAGGAAACATTAATGATAGAGTACTTGATGTTTATTTTAAAAATGACACAATTAATGTTTATGCTAAAAAGGACACAATCAATTTCACCCTATATTCTTTAGATTTGACATCTAAAGAGATATCAGACACCTCCTTTTTTATTACAGATGGCGATGCTACCGAATTTTACAGAGCATTGCAAGAGTCACAATATTTAAATTTGAAAACCATTGTCAATCTTGGATTATTTGATGGTACTGAACATTATATAGTAAGGGCTAAATTGCGGTATTATAACACTTTTTATTTTTATCACGAAGAAAAGAATAAGGAATTACCACATTTTAGATTTATAGAATACATTATTTCTCTTATTGATAATAAAGTTGGAATAAAGATTGGAAAAAGTTATAAGAATATTATTGACAAAAAGCAATAGCTGCTGAAAACATGCAAAAACATAAACCTAACAAACGGCTGGAGCTTAAGGGTGGGCATAGTCTTTAAGAATACCTAAGCTCAGCCTTGACGGTTGGGTATTTTTTCAATAACTTCTTCAAAGAAACGAAATGAGAATTTCTAAAGTCATAGCATTATTATTAATTGTTTTTTTATTAAGTTGCAACCGTTTTGTTTTAAATGAAATGAGTGGTAATAAAAAGCCAAGCATTTGTCTTCTAATAAAAATTACCAATGTAAAACATACCCATTTTGCAATAAAATTAACAGAAGAGATATCAAAATTGCTGAATGAATATTCGATAAAAAGAGGTGATTATACCGTAAGTAATGATTTGGAAAATACCGACTACGTATTGCGGTTGACAATAAGTAACACAAGTATTGTTGATGAAAATATTCAAGAAGAAGCACAAATGAAAAGAGATTCAATATATGGAAGATACGAAGACGATAATATAGTCGATAGCATAAAGTCTGTTAGAACAAAAAAAGCTGTAGCTGCCAATATTATAGGCAATTTGATTTCTCTTCCCTTTGGATTTATAACTATAGCAACACCAAACAAAGACATCGGTCCTAGTTATTATGAAGAACAAATAATAGGGTCTACGCAAGCTATAGCATTTCTAAATTATAGAACAGAAATTAATACACAAGCGGGCAAAGTGGAATGGGGAGAAGAAAGAGAACAGAAATTTATATTAACTCATATGGTAAAACAAGAAGAGCAGATTAGAATATTAATTAAAGATGCATTAGAGTATTTAAGATACAGCGTACCCATATTTGAGGGTAATAAATAATTTTTAATTTTATTCTTAAACCTGATTTACATAATACGCATTAAGAAAAGCCAATAATATATAATTTACATTAATTACCTGAACGGATTAGCCTCTTCCCCCTTTACCCCTATAAAAACCCGGTCGTTCTTTTTAATACCGTCACTGCTTTTAATGGTCACATGCCCAAGGTAGGTACCCTCGGCAACAATGCGGTCATATTGATTCACACCATCCCATATAAAGTAAAAGCTTTTCTTGTCAGATGAGGGTATCCCGGTTACTTTGGATATAGTATTGCCAACTGCGTCAAAAACATAAAGCAGTGCTTCCATGGTAACATAGGGTGACCAGCCGCCGATGATGTCAACCTTAACTAAAATTCCCTGTTTTTGTATGTTGTCAATAGTTATTATCTGGTCGAAATCCCCAGGATTGGGAGCGACCGTAACGATAATATCGAAGTTTCTTGGTTTTACAATAAGAGGAACCGGCCTGTTGTTTTTATTTTGCACGTTTCCCGCCAGGTCGTAAATAAACGCAGCAGTATCTATCCATACCGGATCGCCTATCTCCGGATACGGTTTTTCGGAGGAAAGCACGAGGAATGTCTGCGCCTGACCGCTGCTATCCGACATGAGCGGTTGAAGCACCATAGTATATATCTGCACGCCGGAAACATATTTAAAAAGGAATGGTTTGTTGATAATATAGGGTGGTGATTTTACCGGTTCAGAAAAAGTTATTTCAAGTGTATCGTATTCAACAGCAGTTCCCTGGGTAACGAATTTGGGGCCAAAGACAGCTACATTAATTACCGTAGCCACACCGTCGTTGATAATAGTCTGGGTACCGAAGATAATGCAGTTGGTGGTTGAAGAGGTAAGGGTTACCCACATGCTGTCTTTTTCAGGATCAATATTTGTTACCGGTGTGCCGGTCTGCGGCTGCGATACCAGTATGGCAAAGCCGCTGTCTGTCGCACTATTACCGGTGACGGTAAGGTCACGGTAGTCAGGGAGTGTGATTGTATTCAGCAGTGCAGTGCGCAGAGCCTGGTCAGGGACGGCATCCGTTTTAACCGTTATCACATCAATCAAGCCGTCTTTTACGGAAGAGGTATCGAGGTAGGTTGCCGATTCAATGGATATGACAAGATAGTAATTAAGCAAACGCCTGATATTGCCGGGATTATACTGCCTGTTGTTAACCGGGTCTGAAACATTGGCAGCTTCATTAATCCAGATGGAATCGCCCTTCTGTGGGTATGTCTGGCCGGTGAGGTTGATTACGGCAAATACGACAACATTGCTGTCTGTTCGTATATAGGCTAATCTGAGCTTATATTCCGGGATCGTAGGGCTTCGGTTGAATTTAAACGGCTCCGTATTGGTAATAGTGCGAACATCTTCAGAAAAGATAACCCTCAGGGTATCGATCTTTACGGGGTTTGCCAGGTCATAGTAATCAGCGCGTACTATCACCGGGGCCATACTGTCTGCAATGGTTGTATCGGTGTAAGGGAACACGGTTCCCGATGGCAATGTGATATTGTTGCAAATAATATTGATTCGCTCGTCATTATACAATCCGGTATTCGGCACTGTTCCCGGCTCTTCATTTATACCGACATCAAAGCCGTGTATCAGCGGAATGACCGATTGTGCGGCGATCTGGCGGGGTGTGCTGAATGAGATATACGGCTTTAATACAGCGCAGTCTTCAACGGAAAGCACCCTGCCGCCGCCCTGTTCAATCCTTACCGAATCAGGGTAGCCGTTTGCGTTTTTGTCAAGGTAGTAAACCTTTTTTACGCTTAAATCAAGGAACGGAAGAACGTTAATGGCATACCGGAGCGTGTCTATCGGAATGATCGGGTTGCGGTAGATGGCTCTGATACTGTCGTTATTACTGTTTTGCAATATACCGTCAGTGAGGTTGGGAGGAGCATATTGTCGTGGAAAAGTTGTTGAGTAATAGGTTCCTGTGATATCTTTATTCAAGGTGACTGTAAGCATGTCGGAAGCATTGTTGTTTGTCAGTATCAGATCGACAGTACCGGCAATGGGAGGATAGTTACCGCTGTCCGGAGGAAAGAACCGCACTTCGACAAGTGTATGTGTTGCTCCTGCCGCTATAATCTCATTACCATAATAATAAAATTTAATTTTTCCCCGGTTCCAGCAGTCAACCGATTCCAAATCCGGCGTACCGACATTGGAATGCCTGATAACAACGGTATATTCCTTTGTCACATCTTTATTGATGGGAGCTTCCCAGTGCCAGGTATACGTCACGTTCATTGTGGTAGGGGAGTGTGCGTTGAGCGGCACCAGCGGCGTTTCGTAATAGGCAAAGGTATCATCAAAAATGGTTGCCGAATCACCGTTAATGATCATGCTCACCGGTGAGCTGAAGAAGTGCTTTAGCCCGTCTCCAATTACATTATTGAGAAGCAGGCTGAAAAATTTCTGCTCCTGTGACTGCGTGCTCCAGACGGTACTGGAATAGTTGTTATCCGAGTAGCCGTTATTTTGAATGTTCAAGGTCATGGTATCGATTTGATCCGGAATAGGCTGTCCCTGGTTGACAAAAAAGGCGGTATACGTTGTCGGGACACTGTCACCTGCGAGATAATCTCTTGCATACTGCTGTCTTTCCGTATCTATTAACTGATGTATACCATCGGAAATAAAAACAATGAATTGCCGTTTCTTCTCATAGGTTGCAGATTTGAACGCTTCTACAGCGGCTTCAAAGGCTATTGAGATATCAGTACCGCCGTTATACGCTTGCTGTCTTCCGGATGATTCGTAATAGGCATTTACCAGTTTTTTATTATTCCCAGGATCAATTGCTGTGTCACTCAGCTCAATAGCCCATTTAAGTTTCTCCACAGCACTGACACTGCCAACCTGGGAATCGAGGCGGGTAAGTGGGATGTAGGAATCATTCCACCCGTTTACCTGTGAATTGTCAAGCTGGTTGAAAAAGGAATCGGTCTCGAAATTGTGCATCAGCTTGTTTGAAAACACAGCCATACCTATTTCCGATGCAGGGGAGTGTTTATGGATTGTATCAATAATCTCACCGGCGATACTGTATCTTTTCGACTCAGGGTCCATGATGCTCATGCTTGCGGATTGGTCAATTATGATAAAGAGTGAAATTGTGTCGGTAACAGTATCGACGATACCTTCTTTAATTGAGTCCGGAGCGCAGTGCTCAAAAAATTCTGATAATATTGCAACATTATATCCAACGGTAACGGTATCGCCGTCATAATCAGGAGGGCAGTCAACCGTCGCCCTGCATAACTTATCATTATAGGCTAAAGAGTGGGGCGTAATCAAACCGCTAATAAATAGCGCCAGCAAAAAATAGATAAGGATAAAAGGAAGCCGGTTAGACATTTTACAGCTCCTGACTGTATAAAAATTTATTTTAAAATAAAGTATGTAATTTTAAAAATGCCGATTTTAATATAAAATAAAA
>JAUXBV010000174.1 GCA_030619215.1 Fibrobacterota bacterium
ATCTGGGTTGTGAACAAGCTTTTCCCCGGAGGACTAGCAGAGGCAACGAGAATACTTTCTGAGAGATGTAATGAATTGTTAATTGCACCGGGACCGCATGGCCATTTTGACCATGTGACAATCGGCGGTATCTTTATTGTTGGAATGCTTGCTTTCAGCTGGCCCCACATTGTTATCGGTACAATGACAGCACGGGAAAAACATATCTTCAAATGGTTTCCTATGCTTGCTATTGTTGCAGGCGGTATCTGTTTCTACACTATTCCTTTTATATGGGGTTCAATCGTAGCGCCTGCAATCAGCCATATGCCCAATACGCTGGTACCGCCGGTTACCGGTAAAGAAGCAGATTATGTACTGCAAACCATTGTTACCACATACCTGCCCAAATGGTTCGCTGTATTTGTGTTGATGGGTGTTATTGCAGCTGCGGTCTCCACTGCCGCTGTCCAGCTTATGACAGCTGCTATTTTTATATCGAAGGATTTGATTCACGGATTTATCAAACCTGACGCCACTGATAGGCAGCTTATAAACTGGACAAAAATGGCTGTAATAACAGTAGTCATTATCAGTGCTGTAATTTCTTTCTGGAACCCGATTGCCCTTGCTCAGTATTTGACCCTTGTGGCTGTGCCGGGTTTTGCGCAGTGGGCGCCATGTCTTGTCGGGGCCGTACTATGGAAGCGGGGAACCAAGCAGGGGGCTATTGCAGGCACACTTTCAGGCACATCTCTCCTTATTCTCGGTTTTATTATTGGTATAGGGACTAAAATAATCCTGGTGTCAATAATAGTAAATGCAATTACATATATAGTGGTCAGCCTTTTAACACCGAAGCCTTCAGCGGAAATTCAGGCAAAATTCTATGATGAAGTGGATGATTTCCTCTCTTCAGGAGCTTAGACGAAATGCCGAATGAATGGCGTCTTATATATAATACTGAAACGGATATAGCTGATATCCTGGCAATGCCGGCTGCAGTGGCCGAGGGAAGGATTGCCGGACGCTATATCATGGCTGCAAAAGCCACTCCTGATACTGTCATAATCCAGAAAGTAAAGAAAAGGGGTATTCTTGCAGGTGCTGAAGTAACGATTGACCGGGAGGAGGCTGAAAAACGCGGTATCGATGTTGCGGTGCAACCCAAAGCAGGCCGTGCCTCCACCAGACCCGCTGAAACCATATCGCTTCAGGAGATGATGCTCAAGTCCAGTGACAGCTTTGAGGCGGAAGAGAGATCGGACGATGACCTTGCTGCCTTAATCTATACATCAGGGACTACAGGGCTACCCAAGGGAGTAATGCTGACCCAGGGCAATTTCAGGAATGAATGTGAGGTGACAGAGATAGCTATTAAAACCGAGCCTCAAGACCGTTTCGCAAGCCTTGTCCCTTTTTTCCATGTGTTTGGCCTCGCTGACGTATGTGTCCTGTCAATGTACCGCGGAAATGCTTCCGTTTTAATACCCCAATACACCCCGCGTAAATTTATTCAAACAATGATAGACACCGGTGTAACCGTAGTCCTCGCTATACCGACGCAATACCTTCACCTTATGATGGCGGCAAAGCGGAGAAAGCCGGAAGAAATACCGAAACTAAAATTTTGTATTTCAGGAGCAGCTCCTTTACCCTTAAAAGTTATTGAAGCTTTCAAGGAGATATTTTGTGCCTCCATAATAGAGGGCTATGGAATGACGGAGTCTACCTCCGCAGTTGCTGTAAATCCACCGGAGAGGATAAAGGAAGGTTCAATTGGTATTCCATGCCCGGGGATTGAAATGAAGGTTGTGGATGATGAAGGTAAAGAGGTGGAAACCGGTAAAACAGGGGAAATTGTAATCAAGGGAGATGTTGTCAGTAAAGGCTATTATAATTTGCCTGAAGAGACAAATGAGACATTTAAGGATGGCTGGCTGCACAGCGGTGATATTGGCTATAAGGATGAAGACGGCTATTTTTTCATTACCGATCGTAAAAAAGATATCATCATTAAAGGTGGATTTAACATATCACCGAAAGAGATCGAAGACCTTTTAAGCCAGCACCCAAAAGTCAGGGAAGCTGCTGTAGTCGGCCTTAAGGAGAAAGAGAAAGAAAAAAAGGAGAAGATCAAAGCGTTTATTGTCTTGTCAGAAGGCGAATCCGCAACACAGGAGGAGATTCTGGAATTCTGTCGCAAAACGCTTGCTACCTATAAGACACCTGATAATGTCGAGTTTATACAAGTGCTTCCAAAGAGTGCAACAGGCAAGCTCCTTCGAAAAGAGTTGAAGGGTGAATTCAAAGACCAGAGATTGATCGAACGGGAAGAGTCATGAACTTAAGTCAAATGGTTGAACACTGGGCCAAAGAGCGGGCAAAGAATACAGCTCTTGTTTACGAGGGCAGGGAGATTTCTTTTCGCGACCTTGACAAGTCAATTAACCGTGTTGCCAATGGATTAAAAAACCTCGGTATTAAAAAGGATGACACGGTCGCTGTAATGCTTCCCAATATCCCTGAGTTTGTTTATACATTCTATGCCTGCCAGAAACTGGGAGCAGTGGCGGTACCGTTTAATACCATGTATAAAGGGAGAGAGATATCTCATATTCTTAAAGATTCCGGTGCAAGAGCTATTGTCTGTCTTACCAATTTCGTACCGCTTATCAATGAGATCAAATCTGAGTTACCTGAGTTGGAGCATATAATTACTACAGGTGAGCGCACCCTCACCCTCGCAGATCCTGACAGTACAATTTTTATTCAGTTTGTTTTATTAAAGAATACCTTTGAAAACCTTGATGATGCTTACCGGAAAGTAGGGGAGACCATAACCGAAGGGATACGGAACCTGGGTATCAAAGGGGTGTGGTACAGGCACAGGGGCAGCCTGCGCATCGGCGGGAAAAAACTGGCCGGATTCTATGTGTCGGAAGTAGAGGAAATATATATCATAAACATGCTCTGTTTCACGAGTAAATTTGAACCTACCGATTTTTTTAACGTAATCTGGGTACCTCCCGAAGTTAAGGATAAAATCCTTGAACCGCTCACTTCAATCGAGGAAGAGCTTGGCAGAAAGCCGACTGATGAAGAATTGAGAAACGCGATAACAGCCAGTATCGAAAAAAGCTTTAACGTTCAACTTAAACAGGGCGAGATGACCCGTGAAGAGAAATTTGGCTACGTAAAACAGCGGAGTCTTGCTTTTAGAGCGGTTAAGAGATCTTCCGAATCGAAAAAGTCTGTTTTCAGTAAGGTAAAAGGATTGTTTTCAAAAGGGAAGCATTCCCCCGTAAAATAGATAAGTTTTTATAGGACATTTATTTTACAATTCATTATAAATTCTTAGACGTAAAACGAAGAATTCCTTGCTTTCCCATTATGTTAAAAACATATTTTTATCACTGATGTCTAACTTTACCACAATCAATAATAAACCAACACACACATATAGTATAAAGGAGATAAATTATGGGAAGTATAACTGAAAAACCCTGGTTTAGAAAATTCCTTGTTTCCATGGTCGGAAAACCTCGTTTGAAGGAGTTCCTCAAGGCAAGTAAGAATGCAAAAGCAGCACAGGATACCGTCCTTGAAAAAATGGTAACCTCATGTAAGGATACGGCATTTGGTAAAGACCATGGTTTTGACAAGGTAAAAAATATTGATGACTATCGAAAGGCGGTGCCGATAAGCGGTTTTGGGCGCCACCGTCCTTATGTAGAGCGTATGTGTAAAGGGGAGTCCGATATTTTATTTCCGGGGAGGCCACTGTTTTACAACACGACAAGCGGTACTACCGCAAAGCCGAAGCTGATCCCGGTTTCGGAAGATTATTATAAAAACGCATATACAGGAATAAGCCGGCTATGGTTATATACTTGCATGAAAGATAATCCCCACATATATGATGGAAAGAGCCTGTCTGCCGTATCTGCTGCTGAAGAGGGAAAGGTTGAGGATGGAACACCTTACGGCGCCATTTCCGGTATGGCCTATAAAAACGTTCCCAATGTGCTTAAAAGCACCTTCTCTACACCTTATCCGATTATTTGCATTAAGGATTACCTGAAAAAATATTATGGCATGATGCGTGGCGCCCTTGAGTCAAATATTACTATTATAATCTCTCCCAGCCCATCAAATGTTCTGCGTTTTCATCAGACGGTAATGGAAAATTTCCCTGACCTGGTAAAACATATTCGAGACGGCACTATCCGGGATGATGTCCTTGCAGAGATTGCTGCTGAAGATCGTGAAGAAATTAAAGCATATTTCAAGCCCAATCCCCAAAGAGCGGGCGAATTGGAAAAGCTTATGAATGAGCATGGTGATAACCTCCGGCCTAAACATTACTGGCCGAACCTTGCTCTTGTAAATACGTGGAAGCAGGGTAACTTCGCGCAGTTGTTGCCAAAGCTCGAAGGCTACTTTCCTGAATTTACCGTTAACAGGGCCTTCGGTTATCAGGCAAGCGAGGGGAGGGCAGGACTGGTTCTGGGGAATGACTGGGATTATTCAGTGTTGGCCGTGCATATTTATCATTTTGAGTTTGTCGAAGAGAGCCGGCGTTTTGACGCAGACCCGGTTATTCTTCAGTCTCACGAGGTTGAAATTGGCAAACGCTACTATATCTTCTTCAGCAATGGCAGCGGGCTGTTCCGTTATGATATTAATGATATTATCGAAGTAACCGGGCATTTTAACCAGGCTCCGCTTTTTAAGTTTATACAGAAGGGCGAAGGTATCACGACCTTGACAGGAGAAAAACTCTCCGAAGAGCAGGTGATGCAGGCTATTGATGAAGTGAAGAAGGAACAGGGCGTTTTCGTTGGATTTTACGTAATGTTCTGTGATGAAAAAGACCTCTGCTATAAATTCTTTGTTGAGTTTGGCGCTGGCACCGATGCTTCTAAAAAAGAGACATTCAGTTCCGGTGTTGATAATAAATTAAAAGAAATAAATCCTGAATATGAGGCAAAACGCGGTTCTCAGCGTCTGGACGCACCAATATTATATGAAATAGTGGAAGACGCATACGAAAAGTTTAAAGAGTCGCTTGTTGATGCAGGTATAGCGCGTGAGGGGCAGTATAAGGATGTCTATCTGACAAAGAAGAGGGAGTTATTGGGTTATCTGGAGAGGCTTGTTAAAAGTAAATAATACCAGATAATTTCGAATAAAATTAATATTACTTCTTCCTTTGCCTTGGCTTCGCAATAATCTCCCTGATTTCAAGATCAAAGTAGTTATTCATATGCGCTGCTTTAAGAACTATAGCAGTGTCTACGCCTCCACCGGTGCCACCGATAGCAATGATCTCGCGATCAGTAGGAATCAGGCCTGCGTCCGCTGCCATTATGGAGATTTCAATTGCTACTTTAATACCTTCACCGCCGAATTGACGCAGGGTAGCGGCTATTATTTCCACCCGGCTGACGCCGCCGAATTTCTTGGATATGGAGCGCTCCACACCGCTCAGTGCATGTGAACATATCAGCACTTTAACGCCTTTATCTTCGAGCTCCTTTCGTTTATCATCAGGGAGCAGTTGATGATCTATACCGCCTTTGAAACCGGAATGCTCACCAACGCTTATAATGGATACGTTGTCTTCTCTGAATATTTCATGAGCCTTAAGCGCAGTGTCTCCCTGAGTGGATGCAATGACAATATGGGAGATATTCAATTCTTTAGCTCTTTTCTTAGCAGCATTGATCACATCGATCGTATTCTTTGCACCTGGTTCGTCAAAGTAAATAATTTCTTTTGCTTCCATGTTTTACCTCGCAGGTTGGAATGTTTAGTTAAAGAAATTAAATCCGGCATTTTTAATTGAGTTAATAATCGTTTCGTTAAGCTTAATCATCGCTTCAGAGGGGTATCTGACTTTGAACAGAAACTGAGCATTATTTTTTATCTCAAGTTTTTTCATCTCTTTCTTAGCCTGTTCAACCCAGTTTTTATCATGCAGTTTATCAGCCTCTACAACCTCTATATATGCCTTTTCAAGGTATCTATTCGCATTCTCATCAAAGTCACCGTATTTATCCTCAAAAGCCTTCCTGATTTCATCGTTATTTAATTCTGCGTATTTCTCTCTATGGGTGATAACGTTTCTTTTCAGTTTGGGAATGCCGGCAGGAATTGATTTCGGGTATCCGATTGACAAGGCCATCATGGGAAGAACGTATTGCGGTATCTTGAAATATTCCCTGGCTTCGTCCAAACTTGATTGGATCGTACCGATGTAAACAGAACCCAGGCCACAGCTCTCTGCAAGAGTTGCCACGTTTTGCGCGGCACACATCAGGTCAGCATACGCGATGAGAAAGTGGGCAAGGGCATTTTCTCCTTTAAACTCAGTATTAAACAGCGACGCCCATTTTTTAATTCGGTGAAAATCAATACAGAAGATCATGGATAGGGGAGCCTTTTTTACCCACGGCTGGTCTTCATTGATTTCTGCAAGTTTTATTCTACTTTCAGCTTTTTGAACAATAATAATTGAAACCGGTTGAAGGTTACCACCTGACGGGGCATTGTTTGCAGCATCAATAAGTTTTTCAATGATATCTTCCGGGATGGGCTTGTCTTTGAAATTTCTGACGGATCGCCGTTTCATTAATAAATCATATAAATCCATACCATTTAACCCTCTATTATCGTTAAAATATTGTTTATATTTTTTAAGTTGTCAATTGTAAAAGACGCCCCGGCCTCTTTAAGTTCTTCCTTTGAATAGATACCGGTGGCAACCCCGACGGTTATTATACCGGCTTCATTGCCGGCATTGACATCCTGTGGAGTGTCTCCAAAGAGGAAGGCATTATTATCAAATTTAAAATTGTAATTTTCTTCAGCTCTTTTTATTGCGATTTTCACAAGCTCTGTCCTGTTGCTGTCATCGCTTGCAAAGCCGCCTAATTTAAAATAGCGATGTATCTGGAATCTCCTCATTTTACCCCATGCTATCGGCTCAAGGTTACCGGTAACAAGGCCAATGAGGAAATTCCTTTTATCGAGTTCTTTCAGCAGCTCCACTGCACCCTCCAGTATTTCCATTTC
>JAUXBV010000283.1 GCA_030619215.1 Fibrobacterota bacterium
CCTCCGGATTCTATTTTATTAAGTTTACTGACAGGAATAGTTCCTCTGCAATAACCTCGTTTGTAAAATGGTAATAAACAAAAATCAAAATGCCGGGAATTACTTTATAGTGTTAAATAGAAATTATCACAAACATTTTATAACTCTTGAATAATCACAGAACCTTATGATATAATAAAAAATTGAATAAAGATATACTGTTTCTTATAAGTTTTGTTCCAAGAATTTGGGCGTGTCCTATATATAGGGCAAAACTCTTTTTAGAACAGTTATACCGCAACACAACGTAAGAAATCATTATTGAAAGCGGTATAAAAGGGTTTTTTCAGGAAAGGCAAAAAGTATGTTTGATTTTAAGGACAGGAGAAAAGACTCAAGATACCCGGTTACAGAGCAATTATCCATCAGATTTAATAACAACTTTCTAAATGGAACCGAGTGCAGTGATATAAGCCTGGGCGGCATGTGTATTGTTGTTGAGGATGAAATTGACAAAGGACACAAATACGGAACGGTATTCCTTGTTCAAAAATATAAAGAAGAGGTAATCTTCTTTGAATCAAGATTCAGGAAAATATGGGATAATCCCGTTTTTGTAGACCGGAACGATATCCGTATCGGAGTTAAATTTTTAGATATTGATTCCAGAAATTTTGACAGCCTCTGTAAAATCATTTCCATACAGGATAAAATTGAAAATAAGCATCCCAATTAAAACAAGAAGGGCATTCCCTCATAGCAAGATAAAAGTAAAAATATTGAATTCCTGATTGGTATTTTATCCCTCGTAAAGAATATTTACAAATCAAAATTCATCAATGCTTTCATAAAAACTAATTAAAATCATGGACAAAACAGACATTTTTGCTTTTGTATCAAATGTATTATTAAGGTTTAAAAATTGTATTAATACTTTTTTAAAAAAAATTGATACATTTGATTTATTTTTTATTATATTATATACTTTCATTTATCTCAATCTTTAAAAAAATTAGGAAAAGGACAATATTTTGGTTTTTATGCTATATTGATAGTAGTTGCTCTGTATTACAACAATTGATCAATATATTAAAACAATTTTAAAAATGTATCACTAATTGTATTAAATGTATCAAGACAATACAGCAAGAACTTTAAAGATGGAAAATAAATTGGATAACATAAAGAACCAGCCTTATTACATCCAGATTAAGAATGTTTTAAAGGAAAAAATCAAATCTGGAAAAATCAACAATAACAGGCTTCCATCAATAAGGCAAGTTGCAAAAGATTTCGGGTTGAGTGTTAATACAGTTTTACGAGCCTATAATGAGCTGGGAAAAGAGGGTATTGTCACCGGCTCGGTTGGCAGGGGTACCTATTTATCATTATCTCCAAAAAACAATACAACCTCAAAAGAAGCATTTGAATCTTTATCTCCCCAAACTGTTATTAATAATGAGAACAGGAAAGATTTCCTTTCGCGTATAATACAAGTCTCGCTTGAGGAAGCACTATCATTAGATTTTTCTCTGCAGGAATTTGAGGAAGCAGTGGAAGAATACGTAAAAGAAAAACTGGAACTAATGCAAAGGATTAAACTGGTATTTATAGAATGCAATATTGAGCAGCTTACCTATTTTGCGAACCATCTTGAGCTTAACCCGAACATCAATCTTATCCCTGTTCTTTTTGACGAGCTGAATAAGCAAAGCGATGACATAATGAAAGAAATCAAGAGCAGTGATATCGTTGTTACCAGTTTCTATCACCTTGACGAAGTACATAAACTCCTGGATCACCTGGAGAAAAAAATTATCGGTATCAATCTTCAACCTGAAATAAGCACCATTGTTGAGATTGCAAAGATACA
The DNA here is from genome assembly GCA_030619215.1 of Fibrobacterota bacterium. GTDB lineage: Bacteria > Fibrobacterota > Chitinivibrionia > Chitinivibrionales > JANQEN01 > JAUXBV01. The sequence goes on from JAUXBV010000283.1 coordinate 1,853, forward strand.
ACCCGACAGTGTCGTAGGAATTATTACGACAAGTAAAACATTTATTGAAATAATAAAAGAGATCCTGAAAGAACTTAATCTTAACTTTAAAGAACTATTGGAATCAAACTCAAAAGACGAAAAAACCATTAAACAACTGGTTCACAAGTGCGACGCTGTTCTGGTATCACCGAGGAGAAAAAATGTTGTAACTGGCTGTGCGACGGAACAAACAAAGATAATTGAATTCGTTTTTATCCCTGACAGGACATCAATAAACAATCTTAAGGTTACGATGCTCGAAGTTAAAAAAAGCTTAATCTAAAAGGATTTACCTTATGGCTAAGGGAACCATGAAATATATCGGTAAAGGATTAGAGGAAAAAAAGGAAAAAAAGGCCCATGCAAAGGTTTACCTGATAAAAGACAGGTGCAAAGGGTGTAATTTCTGTATAGAATTTTGTCCGAAACAGGTTTTGGTTGAATCAAAAGAGTTTAATATAAAGGGCTATTATCTACCTAAATTAGTTGAAATTCCCGGTGAAAAGGAGTGCGTAGGTTGTGGATATTGCTCTTTTATCTGCCCTGAGTTTGCGATATTTGCGGAATTAAAAGATGAGGAGGAACATTAATGAGTGGAACACTTACAGGAACACATTTTTTAACGGGGAATGATGCCGCTGCCGAGGGAGCGATTGCCGCAGGGTGTAGATTTTTTGCCGGTTACCCGATTACCCCATCTACAGAAGTGGCGGAAAGAATTTCTATGCGTTTCCCCCAGGTTGGAGGCTCCTACATTCAAATGGAAGATGAAATCGCATCTATGGTTGCAATACTGGGCGCATCATGGGCCGGCGTGAAGAGCATGACCTCTACAAGCGGTCCCGGCTTCAGCCTGATGCAGGAAAACCTCGGGCTCGGCGCAATGATAGAGACCCCGACCGTAATAGTAAATGTGCAGCGCGGCTCCCCATCCACCGGATTACCCACTAATGTCGGACAGGGTGAAGTAATGCAGGCACGGTGGGGGTCACACGGCGATTATGAAATAATAGCAGTTTCGCCAAACTCTCCACAGGAGTGTTTTGACCTTCTGATCAAAGCATTTAACTTTTCGGAACAATACCGCGTTCCCACCGTTGTACTTATGGATGAGTGTACTTCTCATATGTCTGAAAAGGTAGTAATACCCGAAGAAAAAGATTTAGAAATAATTAACAGGAAAAAACCAACGGTTTCTCCTGAAAAATACCTTCCTTTCAAACCGGATAAAGACATGATTCCTCCCATGGCAGTGGCAGGAGACGGATATAAAATTCATGTTACCGGACTGACACATAATGAAAAAGGGTACCCGGTCATGAGCGCAGAATGCCACGAGCCTCTTGTCAGGCGCCTGTGCGATAAAATCAGAAATAACGCTGATAAAATTATCATGATTGAAGAAGAGAAGACAGATGATGCCGAGGTAATTATTATTTCATTCGGATCAGTTTCGCGAAGTGCAAAAACAGCCTACAAAAAAGCGCGGGAACAGGGAATAAAAGCCGGTTTTCTACGGCTTATAACAATCTGGCCCTTTCCTGAAAAAAGAATCGAAGAGCTCGCTAAGAGGGTTAAAGGATTTGTCGTAGCTGAGATTAATTACGGACAGGTTGTTTACGAGGTTGAAAGGTGTTCAAAGGGAAAAGCGAAAATAGCTCATGTTGCATTAATGGGAGGCAGGCTTCACACACCGGAAGAAATATTCAAGGGGATAAAGGAGGTGGTCAAATGAACAGAGACATTAGAGATATTGAAGATAGATGTATGTACATGGCTGAATCACATCCTCTGGATGAATACCTGCGCCAGGACAGGCTGCCTCATATATGGTGCACCGGATGCGGTTGCGGTGAAATACTTACCGCCTATATTGAGTCAATTATCGAACTTAAAATAGATCCCGATAAAGTCGCTGTTGTCTCAGGAATCGGCTGTATTGGAAGAGCTGCAGGCTACCTTAAATTTGACTCCTTTCATACAACCCATGGCAGGCCAATTCCCTTTGCAACGGGTTTGAAAGTCGCTAACCCGAAGCTCGATGTTACAGTTATCAGCGGAGATGGGGACCTTTTTGCGATCGGTGGTAATCACATTATCCACGCAGCTAGGCGTAATATCGAGATGCTGATTATATGTTCAAATAATTTCACGTATGGGATGACGGGAGGGCAATTCTCCCCAACAACCCCGGTAGACGCATTTACCACAACAACGCCTTACGGTAACTGCGAAAAGCCTTTCAATCTGCCTGATCTCATGGCAGCAGCAGGTGCTACTTACGTGGCCAGGTGGACATCACTGCATGTTCGCAGGCTGAAGGACTCAATCAAAGAGGCTCTTATGAGAAAAGGATTGAGATTCATCGAAGTATTAACGCCATGCCCCACCGGTTTCGGTAAGAGAAACAAACTGGGCTCAGCAATTGACACGGCAAAATATTATCAGGACCATATGGTAATAAAACATGACGCCGACACGCGGGAGGTCGGCCTGGAAGACCCGCGGGCAGATTTTATTGTCGGTAAATTTGTTGACATAGAAAAAGAGACCTATCTGGAGGCCAAGGAAAGAATACGTTCACGGGAGGTGAAGAAATGAGACAGGAGATACGCATAGCCGGTTTTGGAGGTCAGGGTATCATTCTTGCCGCTGTTATTACCGGTAAAGCAGCCGCGATTTTTGAAGGGAAAGAAGCGACGGTCATGGAGAATTACGGCCCCGAAGCAAGAGGAGGAGCCTGCTCCGGCACCATAGTGATCAATGATACCAAGGTTGACTACCCGTATACTACTTCCCCCGATATTATGGCAATAATGAACAAAGCTTCCTATGATAAATTCAGGCCTGAGCTGAAAAAGGATGGGATTCTTCTTATTGAAGAGGATTTGGTAACACTTGACAAAGATGATAATGCTGATGTGTATAAAATACCAGCCACGAGATTTGCTGAAGAATTCGGCAATAAAATCGTCGCTAATATTATTATGCTCGGCTTTATGACGGGTGTTACAGAGTTTGTAAGCTTTGAGTCAATGAAATCGGCAATACTAAGCTCTGTCAAACCTCGTTTTAAGGATCTCAACGATAAGGCATATAACCGTGGTTATGAATTTGGAAAAATGTCAAGAAGAGCAGGTAAGGAACGCAGGAGTAAAAATAGATGAGAAAAAACGGCGTATTTGTATGTAAATGCGGTGTTAATATTGCCGGTACAGTAGATGTGGAAAAGGTTGCAGAGGAGATATCAAAACATACTACTGTTGAGCATTGTGAGGTTTACGATTATATGTGCTCCGATCCGGGCCAGAAAATGATCGAGGATGCAATCAAGGAAAAAAGCCTGAATGGAATAGTAATTGCATGCTGCTCTCCTACACTTCATGAGGAGACATTCAGGAATGTTACAGAAAGTGCCGGTTTAAATAAATTTACCTGTGAAATAGCAAATATAAGAGAACAGTGTAGCTGGGTTCATAAGGACAGAGACAAAGCCACTGAAAAGGCAAAACGCATTATAAAGAGTGTCATTGAAAAAGTAAATATGAACGAAGAGTTGACACCGATAAAGGTGCCGGTAACAAAAAAGTGTCTTGTGATTGGC
>JAUXBV010000336.1 GCA_030619215.1 Fibrobacterota bacterium
GAAGGGATAAGGTTGATTGCTTAATTTATATTAGGATAAAAGTCGGTACTCACAAGATATTTACATGACGACACCGAAATAAAATATATACCGCTTCTCAATTATAATGTACTATAACGTTCGACGATTATAAACGGTCTTATTTGTGGAAAACCCGAAATTAAATGGCGAGCGTCCATGCTGTTTACTGTTGCTAACACTCGAATAAAGCGTTTTGCAAAGTATATAATAAATCCTAAGGTCCCACTCCAACGGCAAGACCCACATACAATTCATTCCTTTCCAATTTTTGAGAGACATTGGATAAAAATGCATTAATTTCAATATTTTCCCTAATTTTCGATTGAGGGAATGAGCTTGATTTAAAAATCTTTTCTTTAATATTTCCTGTTCTATAATAGTAAAAAACATTGTCTTTATTGCAGTGATATGGTGGACCATATTTCGTAAACTCTCTCAAAGGGTAAGAAAAATTAAAGTATTCTTTATCTATGTGCTTTAGAATTAGAACAACATTAATTTCTTGAATAAGTGGTTCTAAAGACAGATCAAATGGATTGAAATAAAGATAAACCACTGTAGAAATGTGATTAATTGGAGATGGCAAGGAAGTAATATTTAGATTAAGATTTAGACTATCATGCAAATAAACAGGAGTTGACTCAATACAGTAAGCAGCGTTTCTATATCCTGAGCATCTTGTATTTATGGTACCATCGCCAACATAATCCTTAACATTATGGTAAAAACAACATTGAACGAAAATACATATGATAAACAGGGATTGATTTTTCTTCATATTATACTTCTCATCGTTCAGTTTATTGAATTTTCACTTTAAGTAATTTTATTGCACGCCGACTTGTTTATTCTAAATAATCTTTTTTTATCACTAAAAAAACTATAATCACCGATTTAAAAACTTTGCACTCAACAGGAGCTACTAAATGGCAACACTCTCAAGAATATCCAGTACCACCGGCTTTCTCTGCAGGTAGATAACCTTGTACTGTCCCTCACGTGCCATGCCACGCTCTATCAGCTCGCTTTTCACCAGCTCGTATGAATTGTCAGGGAGTTCAAAAAGCAACGGCGCTGCAAGGCGGTCGCTGCCCCGTTTACATTCGTATTCCTCGTTGATTGATTTCAGGCACTCATCGAGCTCCTTCGCAAACGATGTTTTCATTTCTTTATTAGTATCACCGGGAAATTCAATAAACAGCTTGTAGCAGAGATTTTTCTCATCGCAGCAGAGAGTAAAATGCTTCACCTGGAGGCTCTGCTTTTTACAGGTATCATCCATAGCATCGATAAGCTGTGTTTCCGTCAGTTTCTCACCGGTAAGGCTGGTGAAACCTTCGCCTTTGCGTAAAAACCTGAAGAGCGGAACCTGATTATAAAAACCTACAACTTCTATAATGTCGTTAATATCGTACCGGTAAAGGCCACTGGTATTGGTTATGATAATTTTATACCGCTTGCCCTTCTCAAGCTCGTGTGCTAAAAGGACATCCGGCTTCTCTTCATCCTGCTGAGACTCTTCAATGAATTCAAAGTGGTAGACGTGGGCCGCCAGAACCGAATAATCCCAGTCATTGCCCAGTACCAGCCCGGCCCTCCCTTCACTTGCCTGGTAACCGAACTCACGTATTGCGGTTGACTCGGGATAGTATCCTTCGAGCTTGGGTAAAACCTGCGCGCAGTTCCCCTGCTTCCATGTATTGATACAAACCAGGTTGGGCCAATAGTGTTTCGGGCGCAGTTTATCTCCATGCTCCTCCATAATCTCTTCAAGAAAACGCGCACGCTCCTGGTCAGGCTTGAGCGCCAGGATAACACTGTCAAGGTATTCGTGAGGTAGCTCTGCCACAACATCCTGCCTGAGTGTACCTTCTCGAATATCATGCACCAGGTCAGAGTAATTTTCCATGACTACCTTGTGAAACTGTAAAAGCGACGATGGATTTGCACAAATAATGTATGCAACATCATTTGCCAGGGCAAACCGGAGACTGGCATAATACTTCTTAAAGTAGTCCTTTATACAAACCACCCCATAGGGTGCTGAGTGTACGTCTTTAAGAACAGAAGGAACGCTCCTGGACAATACGCCTGAAATAGATCCGTATGGCGTCCCGTCTTCAACCCTACCCTCCTCAGCCGGTGCAACTGCAGAAAGGTTTTTACCGTGAAACAACTTTGGATTGTCTCTGAGGCAGGTGTAAAGCCAAAGCCTGCTTATTTTTTTGTATGCTTCTTTAAAATATTCGGGTGATACGGGAATAAGCTTCGGTTTACTACTGGTACCGCTTGTCGTGTTATAAAAAAGAGGCTTCCCCGGAAAGAGAACATTCTCTTCACCTTTTGTCATACGTTCTACATATGGCCTGTGCCCTTCAAAATCGCGTATCGGGACATACTTCCGGTAATCTTCTATTGTGACTATCTTGTCAAAATTATGATCCTTTCCAAATGCTGTATTCTTACATGATTGAATAACTTTCCTTAATATTTCTTCCTGAGCCTCTTTCAAATTCCGGCTCGCTTTATTAAAATCTTTGACTAATGGCCTTCCGATCATTGTCAGGAGCATCTTTTTCAGCCAAGGTTTTTTTACTGGTTGTGACATGTTTAACCTCCTTATGAGTGTGATATATTTTTACTTTACACCTACTAATGAGGCAATCTATGTGCCAACAGCTTAAAACAAACTATAACATTATGATTTTATTTCTGTTACAAATGGCACTTAATACCTGATATTAAACCAATGGGTCGCAAAAACGCAACCATTTCAGCAACAACATCACGTAAATGCAACCCGCGCCATATATATCAATTAATAATATTTACATATACAAGATATAATTGATTTCAAAAGTCAATGCAATACCTGTAATTACTTATGGGGGAAATGCGCAATAAAAAATGTCATAAAGACAGGAAGCGATCATACTTGAAAATCTTTTTCTTTAATAATACAATTATGCATACATCTGATAATAAAGGAGGGAAAGAATGTCATCAATTACCGGACTGAGTATTGAAAAAAAGAAGGGATATATTGTAATCAGGCTTCCCAATATGTCAAACCAGGATAAGGTTCTTGATATAGAAGAGGAAATAGGGTCCGGCCTGGCGGAATATGGAAATATTATCGCGATAGACCTTTCAGAATGTGCAAACATTTACAGTATGTTAATCACCCTGATGATACATATCAGGAAAAAGGTTGTCGCAGCAGGCGGTAAACTCTGCCTGGTTAATGTTTCAATAAACGGCCAGAAACAATTGAAGGCAATGAACCTGGATATGATATTACCTATCTTTGAGACAGAGAAAGATATTGATTTTAAATAGACCATCTCAAACGTCAATCCAAAACCTGCAATCTAAAATTACATTTTTATTTCTCCTGCTCTAATCTCTCTCAAAATCAAGGGAGTGGTATCACTCTCTTGCTTTATTTTAATATTCCCTCAGCATGCAATAGATAGCCCATTTTCCCTCTAACAACAAGTATAAGAATAAGAAAGTATATGTACCCATGCCCATCGGGGAGATAATATTTTTGTTGAATCATTTCACTACAAATTGCAAAGGTTTTCTGTTTTTATGGGAGAAAAAAAGGTAATTATAATCGGAGCAGGGCTGGGCGGACTGGCAGTTGGAAGCTACCTTCAAATGAATGGATACAGCACTCATATTTTAGAAATGGCAAATCAAAGCGGAGGGGTTGCAGTAACATGGCAGCGAAAGGGATACACCTTTGACGGCGCCACCAACTACCTTCCCGGTTCTTCACCTGACTTTAATATCCACTATATAATCGGAGAAATCCTGGATTTGCGAAAGATAAAATTCTATGATTACCCTGAGTTTATACGTGTGGAATACGATAACGAAGCCTTTCATGTTTATACTGATGCTGAGAAGCTTAAAAAAGAGATGCTGAGGCTGGCGCCTGAAGATAAACAACCGGTAAATGACCTCATTTCTGCTATTAAAAAGTTCGGTTCTTTCGATCTTCCCTTTGAAAAGGCGCCTGAAACTTTTAACCTGTGGGATGGTATTTGTTTTCTTAAACGCTTTTTTCCACTGATTCTGTTTCGTCAAAAATGGGGTAAATTTTCTGTGGAAGAATATGCACAGCGATTTAAAAATGCACGCATGCGTACAATGTTTAAGCAGATATTTCCCCACCATGAGCACTTCTCTGTAATGGGCCCTATCGCTCCTTTAGCGTGGATGAACTATAAGAAGGCAGGATACCCGATGGGCGGCTCTTCGAAAATTATCACACTATCCGAAAACCGGTACAAATCTTTGGGAGGTACGGTCGAATTTAAAAAACAGGTCACCGGAATACTAATTGAAAATAACAGCGTAACAGGTGTTGCCTGCATAGACGGCAGCAAATACCGGGCGGATATTGTTGTGTCTGCGGCAGACCGGCATGCTACCCTTTTTAACCTTTTGCCTCAATCGCATGTCCCGCAGAAAGCAAAACGTCAATTCTCTTCGCTGCTTCCGTTTAGCGCAATTGTTCAGGTTTCACTGGGCATTGCACGATCCTTTGAAGGGGAAGCGGAAAAGATGAATATACCGCTTATTGAGCCACTGACAATCGGCACTTTTTCTACAAATGATATGATGGTCCGTATCTGCAATTTCGACCCGTCATTTGCTCCTGAGGGAAAAACCTCTGTAATCGTTCAACTCAGAACCGATGATTCTTCATACTGGGAAAATCTTAGAAAACAGGACAGGGAAAAGTATAAATCGGAGAAAAAGCGCGTGGCTTCCCTGGTTATCGCTTCACTTGACAAACGTTTCGGAGCGGTAAAAAAGAATATTGAGGTTGTTGACGTTGCCACACCCGCTA
>JAUXBV010000108.1 GCA_030619215.1 Fibrobacterota bacterium
AGAAAGAACGAATGCACTACTTTGATACCGTTACCGGTGAAGACGCCTATCCAAGTGTTGTAACGCAGCTCCCCATGTACAACGAAAAAACCGTGGCTATCAGGATAATCGAAGCTGTTGCCAAAATGGATTATCCTCTATCCAGACATGAAATACAGGTTTTGGACGACAGCACCGATGAGACCCGTGGAATGGTAGATGAAACGGTTGAACGAATAAGGAAAAAGGGAATAAATATTTCCGTTATCCGCCGCACCGACCGCACAGGATTTAAAGCCGGCGCTCTGCAGAACGGACTGGAGCAAACCAGCGCAGAATTTGTAGCCATTTTTGACGCTGATTTTGTACCATACCCCAGCTTTCTTAAAAAAGCAATTCCTTTCTTTATTGACCATCCGGACGTTGGGCTTGTACAGGGCAGGTGGACGCACCTTAATAAAAAAACCTCCATGATCACACGCACTCAGGCAATGGGCATTGACGGCCACTTTATGATTGAGCAGGCTGCACGGAGCTGGAATAATCTCTTTATGAATTTCAACGGCACTGCCGGTGTTTTTCGTTGTAAAGCTATTGACGATTCAGGCGGATGGCAGCATGACACCCTGACTGAAGATATGGACCTGTCCTATCGTATGCAGCTGTCAGGCTGGAAAGCCGAATATGTGCCTGATCTCGAAGTACCCGCTGAGATTCCCGAAGATATCAACGCATTTAAGAACCAGCAATTCCGCTGGGCAAAGGGATCCATACAAACAGCAATAAAGATCATCCCGCTTCTCACCCCACTCCTTATGAAAAGAAAAATTCCTGTTTTTAAATTTATACAGGCAGTCCTGCACCTTACCCACTATTCCGTACATCCGCTCATGCTTTGTATGGCTATTCTGTCTATGCCGGTATTAACCTTTGTCCACTTTACCATGCCGGTACCCATGTTTGTTTTGCTTCTCATTGCTATTGGCCTGGCAACCGGAGGCCCCTCAACTATGTATCTGGTTTCGCAGCATTTTATCGGCAATAAAAAGCTAAGAGCCTTTATGCTCATACCCGCTATGATGCTCACGGGCACCGGTCTTGCGGTAAATAATGGAAAAGCTGTTATGGAAGCCCTTTTAAGAAAGCAGTCTCCGTTTCTCAGAACTCCAAAACGGGGTACCAAAAAACCCGGTACGTATAAACCAATTAAGGATTTAACGTGTATTTTAGAAATTCTTGTCGGTATATACTGTATGACCAGCTTTGCGATGTTTCTGGGATATACCAACTTCCTGGTTACACCATTCCTTGCACTCTACGCTTCGGGTTTTCTTTTCACCGGCATAGTTTCGATTATCCACATTAAAAGACCCGAGTTTATAGATTTAAAACCTGATTTTAAAAAAGCAAACAACCTGCCTGCCTGAAAACAGTATACTATTTGTAAAACAATTAACACACCTCAAATACTACAAAAAAAAGATGTAATTGTTGTCACATCTTTTTAAAAAAGTTTATTTGTAAAACAGGCGTTTACTGATTTATAAAAAAACAGTGGTCATCCTATACCTTTAACAGTCCCTGCATTAAAATAGCCGCAACCAGAGCAAGGATAGCATAGAATTCCGGGAACGCGCCAAGAATTAATGTATTACCAAATACATTATGTCCGCCTCCAATTGCTACTATACCGTTTGCAACTACCTTGCCCTGCTGGATTGCCGATATCAGCGCTACAAATCCAAGCGCAACACCTGCTGCCAGAACAACAGCTCCCTGAAAAAGAGTTAAACTTGTACCAAGCTCCGCAATGCTTCCATTATACATTATAAAACCGACAAATCCATATAGCCCCTGTGTTGCCGGCATACCGGAGAGAATAAGACCACTGCCAAAAGCTTCCGGTTTCTTCTTAAGCATTCCTATAACTGCCGAACCCCCAATTACAACCCCAATTGCCGAGCCGGAACCGGATAGGCCAATCATAAAAATCATTCCAAGCATCGCAAGTATATAACCTAAAGACTCCATTGGAAACCTCCTGATTAATAGTTAATTTTATAATAATTTTCATTTAAATTTCGAAATCGGCGCATATGGCCTCCCACTACCTTTAAAACCAACGTTGCTGTAAAACTCCACAAACGTCAAACGCAGAGAGTGGACAAATGCACCCAATGCTGATAAACCCAGATTAAGCGTATGGCCTGCGATAAGTATAAGCACAGTAAAAACTGTCATAAATGATGCATAGTGAACGACGCCGCTTTCGTCGGTAATAAGCATGAATGCTATCTGATTAAATGCGGCGCCAAGCAGTCCTCCGGCGAGGCCGAGCGCAAAAAGACGAAGGTAGGAAAGGCCATTGCTAACTACACCGGAAATAAAATTATACAGCTCCCACAGGCCTAGGCCGATTCTGACCGGCATTTTTTTACTGGGATCATTAAAAAGAAGCAATAACACTACACCGGTTATCGCCAACCAGAGGGCTGCAGAAAGCGGAATCCGGCTTATCAACGTACCAACAGGAGCCGGACCGAATGCAAAGGTTCCCATTTCCATAAAATTTGTATGGACAAGAGAGATTGTGAATGCGCAAACCATTAATATATTCGAAAGTGGGCCAATGCCGAACACCAGGCTGTTGTTTCGTATCCTGTTGGCAGCCCGAATAGACATACCAAGTATAATCTGCATAATTCCTATATACAGAGCAAACGTCATTGCAGGAAAGAATTTTCCTTTTTCAGTTTCTATAGCTCCAAGCGGTGCTCCTATGTGCCCTCCCGATTTAAAAATTGCACCTTCAAACCCCGGAAAATAAAAAATCGTAACACCAAAAAAAGTATTGAGGAATAAACCGGCCACCATTGTTGCGATACCAAGAATCATACCAAGCTGAAATATCGGTTTCAAGGATGCCGGTCCCTTTTTCATTGCAATTAGAGCACCAACAAAAACTATTAAACCATAACCAAGATCACCTAAACACATCCCAAAAAAGAGCGCAAAAAACGGAGCGAAAAATGGCGTTGGATCCAATTCAAAATAGTCAGGCAGGTCGAAAATCTTTGTAATGGCTTCAAACAGTGCAAAGCCTTTTTTGTTATCCAAAAAAATCGGTACATTATCACCATCTACGGGATCATTAAACTCGAACCACGCAGAAAAACCATTCAAAAACTCTTTGACCTTTTTTTCTTTATTTACAGGAAGCCATCCGGTTAAGGAGAGAACTCTGCCGTCCGCGCCTTCCTCCATGTTAATTCGTGCTGATTCCAAAGAGAGGTGGCAATTTTGATTTGACAGGTAGAATTTCAGGATATCCTGATAGGCTGCAAGCTCTTCAATAGACTTTTCTATCTTCTGTTTCTGAGCCCCAAGCTCTTCTATTCCTTTTAGAGTCTCCTGTAATGAAACCTGTGGCAGGATAATGTCTTCAACATCCGGTAGTACAGATTCGCCGCGCTCAAGAACAACAAAATAGGCAGAGCCTTCTTTACGGTTGACAACTTCAAAATAGAGATCGTCTTTTTTCAATGCCCCAAACATCTTTTCGTGGAGCCGAAAGAAGCGCATGGTAATACCGATCTCTTTCAGTTTCCCAATTGAAGCCGGGTCGAAATCTCCCCAGGGTTCCAGGGCAGCAGCATCCTTTTTCATTTTATTTATCTGCTGTCCTGTCTTCTCCAGTTGCGCTGCAAGCTCATCGTATTGTTTGATTACATCTTCCGCATTGCCTTTTGTCTGTTGAGACTGGGATGGATTTTTTATCCGCTTTAACGCTTTCAAGACCCGATCGGCAGCCTTTACTTTTTCCTGAAATACCGACAGCTCTTCAGATTGTATCTTTGGATTCACGGCAACGTGGATAACACCTAAATCCTGCAGTGATTTAAGAAAGGACTCTCTCTCTTTATGGTATAACAAAAGTGATAATTTTCTCATGGGAACAATCATGCGTAGGCCTCCGCTTTAGCCATCCGTTCTTTTAGAATCTTCTGGGAAGACTTTGAAAGGTTTTCTTCATCTTCCAGAAACCTCTTGATTTTCAAAATCCCTCCCTGAAGCTCAGGTATCTGGACTTTTTCATACAGGTTTACTTTTTGCGTTGTCTTTTTACGGGCATATTCCAGAATGACAACCTTTTTGCGCGCGACATCTATTTGAACCTGTATTGCTGCCGCCTCTTTTAGCATGGAAATCCCTCCGGGGATCCATGACGGGAAGGAAAAGAGGCTAAAGGTATTTACCGCAAAGGTAACTTCCCTAAAAATCGGCGTTTTTACTCCGGCAATCTTTTTAATATCGAGCAGAACATCTTTAATACGCAGCAAATCCCCGGGAAACTCAGACCACAACCTGACTATAGCTTCAAGCTCCTTTTTTTTCTGCTCAAATGTCTTTTCAGCTTCTTTTACTTCATTCTTTGCATTCTTTACTTCCATGCGCAGAGCAGACTCTTTAGCCTGCAATGTAGGCAGAGCATTCTCCCTGATCTTTAAATCTTTTTGCAGCTTCTGAAGCGCAATCTTATTATATTGGAATTTTATCGGCAAAATCTCTCCCGAAACACTCTTATCAATTGCTCTTATTTTTTAATAATTGAATATTGACCATTGACCATTGACCATTGACCATTGACCATTAACAATTTATCCCTACCCTTTCCAGTACTTATCCATTATCTCCTTCTTGATAGCGACTTCCTCTTTTGTAAAATACTTCGCGAGGATCTCCCAGCCGGTATCAAGCATCTTGTCAATATCGATATTAATATCTATTGCGAGAAGCTTTTTTGAATACTCTTTTGCATAGTCAAGGCAGCGCTGGTCATAATCGGTGAGGTCAAACCCATTTTCCAGTTTTGTTTTTGCATTTGCCGCATCAGCATACAGCCGGACGCAGGTATTCATCACCTGCCCGTGATCCTCGCGCGTTTTCTTGCCGATAACGAGCTGCTTCAAACGAGAGAGGCTTCTGAACGGGTCTATAATTACCTTTGCGATATCGGTATCGCGGCGAAGGTAGAGCTGGCCTTCTGTGATATAGCCGGTATTATCCGGTATGGCGTGGGTAATATCACCGCCGCTCAGTGTGGTAACGGCGATAATGGTAATCGAGCCGCCGTCGGGAAACTGCACTGCCTTCTCGTAAATCTTTGCGAGGTCGCTGTACAGAGAGCCCGGCATACTGTCCTTTGACGGGATTTGATCCATACGGTTGGAAACAATACTGAGCGCATCGGCAAAAAGGGTCATGTCAGTAAGCAGGACCAGGACTTTCATCTTTTTATCCTGGGCAAAGTATTCCGCGCTGGTCAGGCACATATCCGGCACCAAAAGGCGCTCCACAGGAGGATCGTCGGTTCTATTCATAAAACAGATGATTCGGTCAAGGGCTCCTGCATTGTCAAAAACCGCTTTATAGTACAGGTAGTCGTCGTTTGCCATTCCCATACCGCCAAGAATAATAACGTCCGCCTTTGCCCGAAGTGCAACATCAGCCATAACCTGATTAAATGGCTGATCCGAATCTGCAAAAAAGGGAATCTTCTGTCCTGTCACCAGTGTATTGTTCAAATCAATACCAGCAATACCGGTGGCGATAAGCTCGGACGGCTGTTTCCGCCGAACAGGGTTGGCCGAAGGCCCTCCGATCTCCCGCTCTTCACCTTCTACAGGCGGGCCATCGTCAATAGGCTCGCCGTACGCATTGAAAAACCTGCCGCGCAACTCATCACTTACTTTTATTGTCGGCGGCTTGCCGGTAAATACCACCTCAGCATTGGTTGCTACGCCCTGGGTACCGGGAAATATCTGCATGGTTACATAGTCACGGTTGATTTTTACCACCTGCGCCGGCCTTCCGTCAACATAGGCCATCTCCTCGTTGGTAATTCCTTCCGCTTTTATGGTGCAGGTTGCCTTGGTGATATTCTCAATGTGCGTATATATTTTTTGAAATGCCTTTGTTTTCATTAGTCCTCCCTCTTTTCATCAAGCACCTCTTCCATTAACTGCTCCCGGCGGCTGAATTCGGACAGCCTTTTCTCTTCAAGCAATTTATTCAAATCTTTTTCCATTTCGTTAAACGTATCGCACTTAAACTCCTGATAGTTCATCTGCCGTATCTGGTTTATCACTTTTTTAAAGTAGGTATTTACCTCCTCAAAATTGTCAAAGTCAAAGGAGCTGTTGCATATATCAAGAATCAGGTTAACCATATATCTCTGACGCTCCAGAGAAGTTGATGCGTCTATTTTGTCAAATGCGTCCTGCTGAAGAATGCAGAAATCAACTATCTCGGCCTTGTTGTATATGATATGGTACTCAATGGGGACGCCGTCATCACCAAGAATGTTGATCTGGTCGCGGGTCTCTTTTCCGCGAAGCAATATATCCTTGAGTTTTAACACCTTGTCAACCCATCCTTTCTCAATCTTTTCATCGAGATACTCGCGCACTTCATCATATTCAAGATACTTCGAGTAGCTGTCAATGGGATCGATCGCCGGATACCGCTTGCTGTCCGCCCTGTTCTGCTCAAGGGCATAAAAACAGCGCGCAGCCTTTTTTGTCGACTCCACGACCGGCTCCTTGAGGTTACCCCCAGCCGGGCTTACCGTGCCGATAAAGGTGATGGAGCCTGTTTCTCCGTTATTGAGGGTGACAAAACCTGCGCGGGAATAGAAATTCGCAACAATCGCAGGCAGATCCATGGGATAGGCATCGGGTCCGGGAAGCTCCTCCATCCGGTTTGACATCTCCCGCAGTGCCTGTGCCCAGCGTGAGGTAGAGTCCGCAAGAAGAAGCACCTTCAGGCCCATCATCCGGTAATATTCCGCAATGGTCATACCGGTGTAGACCGAAGCTTCGCGCGCAGCAACCGGCATATTTGAGGTGTTACATATAATAATTGTTCTTTCCATAAGCTTTCTGCCGGTGCGGGGATCGTCCAGCTCGGGAAACTCCTTGAAAATCTCGACCACCTCGTTTGCGCGCTCACCGCAGGCAACCACAATAATCAAATCCGCCTCAGCATTCTTCGAAATTTCATGCTGAAGAACGGTCTTTCCGCAGCCAAACGGGCCGGGAATAAATCCGGTACCTCCCTCTGCAATGGGATTTAATGTGTCCATGGTCCTGATACTTGTCTCAAGAATCTTAAATGGTCGAGGTTTGTTTACATAACAACTTACTTCAACTTTAACCGGCCATTTCATGGTCATATCGAGCTTCCGCTTCTCACCGTTCTCGTCAACAACTACAGCAATCTCATCATGAACAGTATAGTCACCTTCGGAGGCAATCGATTTAATCGTTCCGGTTCCTTTATAATTAAACGGCACCATTATTTTGTGCGGGATCCAACCCTCCAGCACCTCACCGATCCAGTCAGCCGCAATTATGGTGTCTCCCTTTTTTGCCGACGGCTTAAAATGCCACTTCTTCTCCGGATCAAGCGCCTCACTGTATTCGCCCCGCTTTAAATAAACACCGGTCAATTTATTAAGGTCATTCTGAAGTCCGTCATAGTTTCTTGAAAGCATTCCGGGCCCCATGGCCACCTCAAGCATTCTTCCCATAAATTCGACATTACAGCCGACATAGAGTCCGCGCGTGCTTTCAAACACCTGTACATAGGCGAGGTTGCCAACGATCTTGATGACCTCGGACATCAGCTTGACACCACTAAGATCAATATAACAGATTTCGTTCTGTCCAATCGGGCCGTCAACCTCAATGGTAACGAGGTTTGCAACGATACCGACAACTTTTCCCTTGGTGCTCATTCTATCCTCCAAATAGTCAACTACCACCTGAAGCGGTGATTTTATAGTAATTAGTATCTGGCCGGGAACATATATTTTGACAAAATGATGTGTTTCCGGTCATACGCTAATTAGTCTAATTTATATAAATAATAACCAATACTCCATCACTCCAACACTCCAATATTTTAATCCTTTAGGACTCCATTCTTTCTATTTTTCTTCCTCCATAATAGTATAACTCGACTCAAGGTCTGAAAGGAGCCTCTTCAGCTTCTCCTCACCAACCTCAGGCTTGAGCCTCTGCCATCTTTCTACAATATCAAGTTTTATACAAAAAGCAAGAATGGTTTCTACCTGAAAATAGGTAAAGGTCGTCATCTCATTGAGCGTGTCCCACCGGAGCGTGTCAATGCTCTTTTCAAATTCAACAAGGTTTTGTTTATCAAATGATAATACTTTTTCTACCCATGGGTAATCCAACGATAATGAAAAGTCCGGGGTGCGGCTTTTTCGAATTAAATCAGCAACTTCATTACTTCCTATTATTGATTTTGAAACGGTAAAATCCCCTGGCGCACCCTGGCTTTCTTCGGTCAATCTCCTGCAGTTAAGTCCTGCAAGCAGATTACGAAGGTTGAGGTCAAAGGTAAACCAGGCGCCAAGAAACGGATTCGGATGGGCTGTCAGCTCATCATATAAAAGCCAGGTAAGCTGATCGTCGACTGGCAGGTCGGGGTATGGCAGTTTCTCTTCCTTAAATGCTTCTATGAACTGTAACATAAAGTACGGAAGGTTTTCAGGGAATTTTATCTCCTCCTC
>JAUXBV010000052.1 GCA_030619215.1 Fibrobacterota bacterium
ATCTTTTTGTTGATGTCGTATTAAGCTACATTTTCATACACATAACTTGTTTAATATAATATAGTTATGATGATATTTGCCGTGTTTTTTAATGGGGGAATAAAAGTAATATTATTTTTATTCATATTTTTGTTCAATATTTTGTTATATTATTGTATACAGCACTTTCAATTTGTTTTAACTCTTTTTATAAGGCACTACAAGGTACTATTTTTAAGTAATGCAATGTGTTAATATGAGTATACAACAGCCAAAAATTGACCGTGTGCGATATGAGTCCTTCGGGGGTATTGTCTCCTGCCTCCAGCCTCCGTTTCTTGCCTGGGTTGACAGGGATTTCATGCGCAATTTGGGTTACACTGACTCACCGCTTTGGAGTGCTGAAACGGGTGATACTCATTATCTTTCAGCACCGACAGAGGTTCACGTTTCAGTAACAAACAGGTGCTCTCAGCAATGCGACGGCTGCTACATGGATTCAAAGCAGGATTGTGAGAGTGAGCAGACAACAGTTGAATGGAAGCAGCATCTGAAAACTTTACGTGACATGGGTGTGTTTCATGTTGCGTTAGGTGGCGGGGAGGCTTTTGAAAGAGAGGACTTTGGAGAGCTTGTTTCTTATTGCAGGGAAATCGGCCTGGTTCCCAACCTGACAACAAACGGCCAGACAATAGGGGAGCGGGAGGTTGAGATTTGTAAAAAGATGGGACAGGTAAATATCTCAATTGACGGAGTTAATAGTCATTTCACTATTAATGGAAGAAACGGCAGCTTTGAAAAGGCTGATGGGGCAATTAAAGCATTGAAGAAGGCAGGGGTACAGGTTGGAATCAACTGTGTGGTTTCAATGAAAAATTTTCCTTTCCTGCAGGAAGTTGTTCAATATGCCGCAAAAAAGGGATTGAGTGAAGTTGAGTTCCTGAAGTATAAACCTTCAGGGCGTGGCAGGCAAAGATACGAGGAATATTCATTATCTCAGGAGATGATACGGCAGTTTTATCCCATATTGATTGAATACTCTAAAGAGTATAAAATCGAGCTGAAAATTGACTGCTCCTTTATCCCGGCTCTGGTTTATCATAAGCCGCCGAAGGATGAGCTTGAAAAGCTTGCTGTTACCGGTTGTGACGGAGGAAATCTTTTAATGTCCATACGTAGCAACGGCTGCTTTACAGGATGTTCATTTGTTGATAACGGCGAACATATTTCCGGAATAAAGAACAAGTGGGAAACGTCAGGGCATCTTAACGATTTCCGGAAACTTGTAAACAAAGCTAAAGAGCCCTGTAAATCTTGTGAATATTTATCTATATGCAGGTGTGGATGCAGGGCAGTGGTTTTATATAACAATACAGATTTCTTTGCACCTGATCCGGAGTGTCCCATTGTGTATGATTATAACATGAAAGAGGATATGTTATGAGAAAACAAAGACTTTCCCTGCCTAAGGGTGTCTTAAAGGTAAAGACAGGGTATAATCCAAACTCAAGCAGTATTGGAACGGTGATTTACTCCTTCCCATTGGTTTATATTGCTGTAAGTGCAGCGGCTGCGGTACTCATTGCCTTGATCTATGGTAAAAATGGCGGGAAAAATGAATAAAACAACAATTTGTTTTTTGTTTATAATATTTATCGCCTGGACGCAGGAAAAGCAGGTTCCCTGGACAACATCTCCGGAAGTAAAGCAGGAGGATGTTAGTAAAATTGAAAATGTCAGTATAAAACAGGGTAATGAAGCGGTATTTTCAGATACGGTTATCAGCCTGGAGATAGAGTCGGCGTTTGCTGAACCTTATCGCTATCTACGTACCGGCAGGCTTGAGAAACTTCTGAACCTGCTGAAAAATAATATGGATATTGACATTCAGGTAATACCGGCAGATTCACTTTGTGATGATAAGATAAATTCAACGAAGTTTCGTAGAAATTACTACGATCAATGCGTATTAAATATTATTAAATATGCTCAAACAAGGCAAAGGAACAAAGATGCTGCAAAAAAATCCCTCTTTAATGCGGCTTTAATCTCATTTAATAATCTTGACAGGCCCCGGTTGGCTCTTTCTATGTATGAGCTTGCTGAAGCTTCAGGATACGAGAATGCATCCGGGCAGGTAAAAAAGGTACAACATTACATTGAACACGACCTGCCACATACCGGCCTTTTGAAGATCCCGTGGCGTAGCAAAACCGAAAAGGAAAAGCAGGATTATGCCGATCAGCTTAAAGATATTCTTAGTAAAAATCCTGATACAATGCTGAAATTAAAGTTCAGTAAGCAAATTGGTGATGTCTATTACAATATGGAAAAATACGGGCCGATGACGAAGTGGTATCGTAAAGCAGCGGCAGTGGATTCAAGCATCGTAAAAGATACTCCGGTTGGATATAGAATGAATATTGGAAAAAAAGTTATGCTGAGGCAAAAACTCATTTACACCATATATATAATTTATGCTATAATTATAATTCTTCTTTTGTTAAGCATTTACAGGAGCAGGGATTTTAGAGCAGCCCTTTTTCTGCGCAGGGTATTTATTTGTATACCGGTTTTTTTCATCATTGCAGTTATTACCTTTTTGCTTGATTTCGCACTTACATCCGGATCAATTGAAGCTGTACTGGGTAAGCCGGATGCAATTGTACCTAAGCCAATAATTCCTTTCAGTGTGTTTGATCTTTCATTTATGAAAGGCATTATAATTATTCTGATTTTGGGATTTTTACCAATACTAATCTCAATTTTTAATACTTCCTATAAAAAGCAAATATCAAAGATATTCATTATAATCGTAATATTTCTTACAGTTGTGTCAACATGGTGCCATTTTACCCTGTTTATGGTATTTGATAATAAATTGAATAAACGCGCAGCTACTTCAAATACCCATATCTATTTTGACGGGGAGCTTGAGAGAATGCTGATTGATAATCCGAAGAAGGTATTAAAGGCAAAACCGGCTTTGTTTTCCAGTGGAAATAAGGATCTTAACCACTTTATTAAAGAAAAAGCACCTGAGTTGTTAAAAGGTAAAGAGTGACCCAACACTACGATATTCCCCTTTTAATAATATTACCTCGCTTATTAAAAATTTCTTCAAATCGTATACCGGACTGTATTTATTTTATTTCATGGGGGAGTGAATTTCTTCCAGAATTCATTTGTATTCCTCTCATACATAAGTTACAATAAAGTCACTATAGTTTTTTTCCCTAACTATCTGCTGTTATAAATATGTCAAACAAAAAAGCAGCACTAATAACCGGCGGTTCGAGAGGTATAGGCAGGGCAATTTCCCTTCGTCTTGCACAGGATGGCTATCATGTAATCATTAATTATCGAAGCAATGAAAAGGAGGCTGCGGCAACACAAAAAATGATTACCGACGACGGTTTTTCCAGCGAGCTTTGCCCCTTTGATATTACTGACCGCAAAGCAGTGTCGGAAGCGATAGAAGCTATTTTAGAAAAACACACGCTTCACACTCTCGTGCTTTGTGCCGGTATCCGCCATGATGAGCTGCTGATTTTCATGTCGGAGGAGCAGTGGGATTCAGTGATTGATACAAACCTGACCAGTTTTTATGCTGTTGTAAAGCCTGTTGTCAGGTATATGATACCCAACAGGGCGGGAAGAATAATAATAATATCCTCAACTTCCGGCCAATTCGGTTTACCCGGACAGGTGGGCTATTCAGCGGCAAAGGCCGGCCTTATTGGCGCGACCAAAGCGCTTGCCAGGGAATGCGCCAAGAAGAATGTACTTGTCAATGCTATTGCCCCGGGTTTTATTACTACCGATATGACGGGCGATATTAAAGAGAAGGAGCTGGTTAAAACGGTTCCCATGAACCGTTTTGGCAAACCGGAGGAGGTTGCATCCGTAGTCTCTTTCCTTGCTTCTGACGACGCCGGTTACATCACCGGGCAGGTTATCGGGGTTAATGGCGGGGTGTATATGTGAAGTTGCCCAAGAAAAAGAGGCGTTCACAGTAATTTGTTAAAATGTGCTTTCAATAAACAATTATGAAGCAGACTATCTACACACTTATTATCTATCTCCAAATACTCTTATTATTCCCATGTCAAATATATAGTGCAACGACTCTTGTTAATGAAAACAGGCCGGAATGGTCCGGTACAAAAGCTATCCGAGACGCTGATTTTGAGAAGGCATTATCTGAGATTCAGGCTGATACCAATGTGACGGATACCGCCTTTAATATGTTCAAGCTGGGTTGTGTTTATCATGGGCTTGAAGATTGGAGTAAAGCGCTCTTTTATTTTAAAATGAGCGCCAGGATGAGCAAAAAATACACACCCTTTGCCTATGAGAGAATCGGTGATATTGAGCTTGCACAAAAGAGATATGAGAGCGGCCTGAAAGCTTACCGTGTTGCCGCTCGAAAAACAGAGCTTATGCCGTACCGGTATGTATTGCATAAGAAGATGTATTCGGTTGCGATGAAGCATGCGGAGGCGATTGGGAAGATCTCATGGCTTGAGGAGGTTGTGGGGGAGGATGAGGAGGTCATGCTTGATACGGGTATGAAGGACATTTTTATTCAACTCCTTGAAGCCGGGAAATCAAAAGAGCTTGACAGTGCATTGTTAAAATTTATCGCCCCCTCAAAATACAATGAAGTACAATGCTATATTTGTTCGTTTTTATCAACGGATTATTTAAATGACACGATGTTTTCCACAAAAACATTGTATCTCCTGTCAAAGCTTTCGTATACCTGCAAGCAGTATAAAAAATCAAGCGATTGGCTGCATAAAGCTCTTGACAGGAAAGATTTTAAAAAGGCGGTCTCCCGGCAGAACTTTATATACCACCGGGTTGTTTTAAATTACAGGCTGAAAAATTATAACAAAGTAATAAAATGGGGTACGAAGTATGATAAAACCTACGGATCGGATCCCGGATTGGTTTTTATACTTGCCCGTTCATACAGGAGCCTGGGAAAAAGTAAGCAGGCGGCCCACTGGTATGACAAACATATTAAATTGTTTCCCAACCTTTCCAAGACCCATGATATTATCTGGTACCGGGCCTGGCAGAAGGAGGATGCCAATCAGTTTGAGGCTGCAAGAAAATTTTACCGCACCCTTTTTAAAAGATATAAACATGGATCAAAAGCTGATGATGCATATTACCGTTACGCGCTTTCTTATTGTAAAGAGAGAAATTATAAAACTGCGATAAAAGCATTTTCAATGTTCCTGAAAAAATGTCCCTATTCGACCTTTTCCGCAGGAGCTCATTTCTGGAGGGCGAAAAGCTATTTTGCCATAAAGCAGTTTGATAATGCCAAAGAAGTATGTCAAAACCTTATCCGGACAAATCCTGCGGATTATTATGCATACCGTGCCCGGGAATTACTTGTTCTTATGGGTGATTCTTACAGTGCATTGCGGGTTGATACGGCACGATCCGATGACGAGGCTTTTCTCTGGCTGGATTCGGTTACTGAGGATACGGCAAAGCATTTGTCCGGAAACGATAGTGCGAGGTTTTACCTTGGCAGTTGTCTTGCAGCAGTAGGTATGCTGGATCAAACGGAGCTGGTTTTAGAGCCTTTTGAGATATCGTATGGTAAGAACCTGTTATTGCAGTATGAGCTGGCGAGGTTGTATCAGATAAGCAATAACCCGGCTCACTCCTTTCGGGTAGCGAAGCGTCTATCATGGCGTATCCCGGAAGAGGCACGCTCATGCATGCCTTCTCAGATATATTCGCTTTTATACCCCGGATCCTATATGAGTATAATTCAGTCATCTGCTGAGATTAATAAAATTGAGCCGGAACTTGTCAGTTCTATTATTCGCCAGGAGAGTATTTTTAATCCTACAATCGTATCGCCTGCCGGTGCTATAGGTCTGATGCAGATAATGCCCTATACCGGGGAGGAGATAGCAAAGGACCTTAAAGAAACGTTTGTTCTTGATTCGTTATATTATCCCTCGGTAAATGTCAGGTATGGGTCGTATTATATCAAGAAACTTCTCGATAAATTCAAAGGGAGTATTGTTCTGGCTGTTGCCGGTTATAATGGCGGCCCCCATAATGCTAAGAAATGGAATGCGCAGAACAGCGATGACGGATTCGATATGTTTGTAGAAGACATTGGTTTTTCGGAAACAAGAAGGTACGTTAAAAAAGTATTGGGAAATTACTGGACTTATAGAGCATTAAAGGGTATTGGTCATTAACGGGGTTTAATAGAATATTCAACACTTTGATGCGGTTAAATATTTTTCATATTTTATTCCCTCAGTTTTACCTGTTATTATTTAAATTAATAATGAAGAGATTTATGTATAGTTCAATATTATTTTTAAGAGGTAAAAGGGAGCGAAAGATACCTTAGCCAAAGGAGACGGTTTTATGTTTAATAGAATTTTTATCTGTATAGCGCTATTATTTCCGGTAATGGCAGGTGCCCAGACAATAGTTGAAAAAATGGACCATGGTGATAATACGATAAGCTGGCGGGTATATGATACAAAAGGGATACCTGTGGCTTTTGCCATAGAGGGGTCCGATCTGTGGTATTCCATTGGGATGACCGTGGGCCTTTTTGACCTGAAAACAAACCAGGAGAGGTTATATCCGAAACTTGGAGAGGTAGCCTCGGCCGGCGTTAAAACCATTGCCGGTGATAAGAGGGGAGGCGTCTGGTTTGGCGGTGATGCGGGAGCAATCCTCTTTAAGAATGGTAAATTCAAAGCATTTACAAAAGATAACGGGCTCTCAGATAATACGGTTAATAAGATTTTGTGCGTTTCAGGCGACGTATGGATCGGCACGGAAAACGGTGTTACACGATATAAAAATGGTTCCTTGACAGTATATACCAAGAAAGATGGTTTGTGCGGAAACAGCATTCGTGATATAGCGGCGGATGACAAAGGTACCGTATATTTTGCCACCAATAAAGGAATAGCGGCCCTAAGAGGAGGTCAATGGAAAAAGTATGACGCGAATAGCGGCCTCAGCTATAACGATGTAAAGGCAATTGCTTACGATGACCGCAAGGGGGAGCTGTGGGCGGCAGTTGGAGAGATGGATGTTAACAGCTTTAACGGTAAAGAGTGGAGCACGTACATGGATATACAAATAGGTATTGGCTGTATTATGAGCGATACCCAGAGCAGAATATGGTTCGGATCAGAGGCCGGAGCTTTGAAATATAACGGTTTCGAGTGGCTTACCGACCCTGCTAAGATCGGTTTCCCGGCAGCGGTGGTTAATGATATGTATCGCGACGGTAAAGGCGATCTCTATTTTGCCATTGATAGCGGTGTGTTGCACATGAAGAATCCATACCCGTATTAATCAATGACTGCTTTATTTTTTGGATATACGTGCAAAATTATACGATCAAAGACTATTCAAAAGCGCCATCCATATATAAGCAAGACATCATTGGGGCAGAACA
The DNA here is from genome assembly GCA_030619215.1 of Fibrobacterota bacterium. Classification (GTDB taxonomy): domain Bacteria; phylum Fibrobacterota; class Chitinivibrionia; order Chitinivibrionales; family JANQEN01; genus JAUXBV01. The sequence continues at coordinate 7,448 of JAUXBV010000052.1, forward strand.
GAATCATACTTTAATATTGACGTATGGCACTACCTGCTTTTATACCAGGGACTGTTTCTCATATTCCCATAGTAAATAAGGCACAGGGATATCAAATACCCGGGTATTTTAAAAAGTGTACTTTTGAAAATGGTTTTAATAACGCGTACATAATTGTATAATATATAAACGCCCCTTCATCTCTATTAATAACAGAGCAATTCATTTCTAGTAACAGGTTCTTACCCATGGATCAGGTGCAGGAAACACTTATTCTTGTGGCAGATGATGAAACTGCTATCAGGGAGATGGTTTCAAAATATCTTAAAAAGATCGGGTATTTCACCGTTACGGCCTCTGATGGGGCAGAAGCATTACAGATCTTTAAGAAGAAAGCGCCTCAACTTGTCATAATAGATATAAAAATGCCCAATATGGATGGGCTTAAATTTCTTAAGAATGTTCGTAAGTTTGACACTACTACCCCTATTATTTTCATAACAGGCTTTCCGGATATGAATAATGTTATGGAGGCAATTCATTTAGGCGCTTATGACTATATCATTAAACCTTTCCGGATGGAGGCAATATCCTCCAAAGTCGTTCAGGCGCTCAATGCTATTAACCTTGCGAAGGAGAATGCCGCTTTAGTAGAACTTGCATCATTGCACGATATCGCCATTAAACTTGCAAATACACGCGAGGTAACCAAAATCCTAGATGATACCTTCCAATTTTGCCTCGACGTATTAAATGTTGACAACGGCGCTATCCTTCTTGTCGATAAGGCTCAAAACGCCCTGCAAGTTGTCCGTAAAAAAGGTATTCAGCCGGGGCCGGATTTTTCCTTAATATCCGAGAAGACAGAATGGCCTATTTCAAAATGGGTGCTTAAGCAGGCTCAATCCGTTTTTGGTGTAAAAGGTGTTTTAAAACCAAAGGTTGATGTTCCTTTTCCCGAAAAAGTAACCGGTTCAATTTTGTCCGTTCCCTTGAAAGCGCGAGAGGAAATAATCGGCGTCGTTAACCTGAACCAGACAGAGAAAAAGGCCCCTTTTACCGAGCTTGACCTTAACATACTGGAAGTACTTGCCTCACAGGCCGGTACTGCCATTAACAACGCTAAATTATACACATCCCTAAACGAGAAAATAGCTGAACTGTCGTTAATCAGCAGCTATTCTGAGCATTTTGTTGGGTTGGTAGATTTAAATGACGTGATTCGCTGCCTTTTCGAGACCGTATTGAAAAACTTCCCTATCGATGTTACCGGATTCCTGGTTGTAAAAAAGCGTTTCCATGAATTTGTATACTGTACGCGGGGGCAATTGTCGGATGAATGGACGGATAAGATAATCGAAGAGACAATTGATAAATATAATGATTTTACCGATTCATCGGTTATGAGGAGGAGAGTTAAGTCGCATTTAATGGAGATAACCCCCTCTGAAGGAGGCATACTTAAGACCCCATTAAGCTTTACCCATATAATCCCGCTTGTCTGGGAGGATTTTAATTTCGGAGCCTTATATCTCGGTGCAAAAGAGGTACCTGAGAAAAAGGATGAGCAAATCAAGGTGTTGACAAGCCTGATCAGCCAGACGCGTATTGCTTTGACAAGTGCAATGCTCTACAGCCAGATGAAAGAGAATTATATCCGGACAATAAAGGCACTGGCTATTGCGGTTGATGCAAAAGATACCTACACGCACGGCCATTCGGAAAATGTCATGAACATTGCTGAGGCCATTGCTGAAGAGATGAATATTGAGGCTAAGAATATTGGTGTTATTCGTGACGGTGGCCTGCTGCATGATATCGGTAAAATCGGTATTCCAGGGTATATCCTGAACAAGCCGGGGCCTCTCACCCGTGAAGAATTTAACGGTGTTATGAAAACACACAGTACTCTGGGAGCCAATATTGTAAAAGAGGTGCCCTTCCTGCAGGAGTTATACTCATTGATTTTACATCACCATGAAAATTATGACGGCTCCGGTTACCCTGACGGCTTAAAGGGAGAAGATATACCCTTGGGTGCCAGGATTTTGCATGTTGCGGATGCATTTGAGGCGATGACATCAAATCGGCCATATCGGGACAGCCTGGGTAAGAAGGAAGCCGTTAGAAGACTCCTTGAAGGCAGAGGTAAGGAGTTCGATCCTGACGTTGTTGAAGCATTTATACGGGCGGCTGAGAGGAGAAACTGGCTGGGAGAGGAATAATGGTTAATGGTCAATGGTTAATAGTCAATGGTTAATTGTCAATAGCTAATTGTCAACTGAAGAGTGTCAATAGGCAATATGGAAGCGGCAATCAAAGATCGGAAGTTATAAATAAAATTATCAATTGACCATTCCAACTATCTTCCCACCTTATTTTTTAGTGTATCCACCCTGTATTTCCCATATTTAAGCTTAAGATCATGTAAGAGAAATTCATCCCCTTCCGGCCGCATTCCCGCTTTGAAGAGCGTATCCATCATTTCTAGTTGTTCAACTGCTTTCCGCAGTTTTTTTTCATTTGAAGTAAAAACTTCTGCCAGACTTTCCTTAATGCGCCGCTCCCTGTCCGCCTTGTTTGATATGCGTATTCCATACGGCCCGTTTTGCTGTTTGAATTCAGTGATATGCCTGTTGTAATCTTTTTGGACAGTATATCTCTTAAGAAGTTGTTCGCATAAAAACCAAATTATTCTGGTTACAACTGTAGTTAGCAAAGCTATCCGGATATTTCGTATGAAGAAAAGATAAACTGATATTCCACAAAGGACGGAAATGTAGAATCGATAAAAACTAAGCGTCCACATTATTTTTTTAACATACCTTTAAGTGCTTGAGCGATCAATTTGGCCGCTTCTTTACTGATGCCCCTTTGAGCATTTCTTTGAAAATGTTTTGCTGAAAGAATATTATCATGGGAAGGTCCGCGGCCCGGGATTGGGGAATTCTTTTTAGTAGATTTTCTTTTATAGGGGTTTTTTGAACTTCTCCTGTAACCGTCCGGCGTAAGGTATTGAGGCTTTTCGTACATATATAAATCCTGTGTAAAATGTTATATTAAAGTATAACACAAAATTGAGCTGGGGGTACTCCCACATAATATGCCAATCCCACAGCTCCAATGGTTTGTTAATGAATTTCCATTTTTCTCTATTCTTCAAACTTAATTGATTCGTAAAAATTGACAAAATGGGGTTTATTTAAATTATAAGCTTCTTTAATTCCAGAATAAATAATCCCAATACAATGTGTACGTGTTTTTTTATAAAGAAAATCAATATAGATATCATATTCTTTTCGTACCCAGTTTTTGCATTTATAACCTATGTATTTTTCTTTATTCACTTGTCGTTTTTGTGCACCTAATGCTTTTTTCCATAGTGAAATAAAATTATTTAAGTCCCTTCTTTTTGTATATATAAAAGCAATAGTCGCTTGAGAATAACCTGGTTTTCTTTTTTGTTTTGAAAATCCAGTAGCAATTGAAACAAAATCTGTTTTATAGCCTGAATTATCAGTGGCTCTATAGTGATTTCCTATCATAAAATGGTAAGGAAATATTAGTTTCCATTTGTTTAGATTTGATGACAGGAAAAAGTTTGCCCCCTTTAATTTAAAATTAAACAGTGCTGATTCCTTAACAATTGAGTCACCATTCCAATTTGAATCTAATACAGTATAAACCAATTTTGCTCCAATTACACCGAGGGTATCC
>JAUXBV010000497.1 GCA_030619215.1 Fibrobacterota bacterium
ACCGCTCCCCACAATCAGGCAATATCACAATTACTGTTTTCCCCTTATTCTCTTCCCGTTTTGCTACTTTGTAGGCTGCTGATGCAGCAGCGCCTGATGATATCCCTACAAAAACACCCTCCTCTTTGGCAAGTGCCCTTGACATCTGCGCAGCATTAACAGACCTGACCTTTACCACTTCGTCGATTATTTCATTATTTAATACTTCCGGAACAAATCCCGCGCCAATACCCTGTATTCTGTGCGAGCCAGGGCATCCTCCCGATAAAACTGCGGATTCCTCCGGCTCGACGGCAATTATCTTTACATTCGGGTTTCTTTCCTTAAAAACCTCTCCGCACCCCGTCAGGGTGCCTCCGGTACCGACACCGGCAATAAAAAAATCAAATTTTCCTTCAGTGTCTTTCCAGATTTCCTCAGCAGTTGTTTTTCTATGAGCCTCGGGATTAGCCGGATTTTTAAACTGGTTCGGCATAAAACTACCCGGGTTCTGCTTATGAATCTCCTCTGCCCTTTCAATGGCCCCTTTCATACCTTTATCTCCAGGTGTTAAAGCCAGTTCAGCGCCAAGCCCTTTAAGCAATCTCCGGCGCTCCAGGCTCATTGTTTCAGGCATTGCAAGAATACATCTGTAACCTCTGGAAGCTGCAACGAATGCAATGCCGATACCGGTATTCCCACTGGTTGATTCAACAATAAGACTACCCTTTTGTAGTAATCCCTTTTTCTCAGCATCCTCTATCATTGAAAGCGCAATTCTGTCCTTAACACTTGACATAGGATTAAAAAATTCTAGTTTACCTAATATTTCAGCTCCGGTTTTTTCAGAGAGAGTCCTTAATTTTAATAAAGGAGTACCTCCAATTAGTTCTGTTACTTTTTCTGCTATTTTCATTTGTTTATAGCTCCATCAAAAACAGTTAAATGTTTAATTTTAAATACAATAATCTGCAACAAATGATTGTTTCTCACTATCAATTAATTTCTTAATACTTATACTTCTCAATACCCCCTCCTGTGCTTCTCTCATTTTTGTCCATGCAACTCGTGTCGCACACCACTCTGATCTTTCACATATAGATGGAGTCTCAAGGCATTCAACAGGCGAAAGGGATCCATCCAAAGAATTTACAATCTCCAGTAATGTAATTTCCGAAGCAGGGCGACGCAGTAAATAACCGCCTTTCGCTCCTCTTATTGTTTCAATAATTCCACTATTTTTTAAGGATATTAAAATATTCTCAAGATAAGAGTCCGATATTTGTTGATTTTTTACTATATCTTTTCTTTTTACAGGGCCTTCCTTATCATTGCGCGCAATCTCCATAACTGCCCTTGAACCGTATCTGCACTTTGTTGATAATTTCATATTACTTTCCCTTCTTCGTTCTTATTAATGTTCATAAACTTAGATGTGAAAATAATTAAAGCTATATCAATTTTCAATATATACTTCACTTTATTGTAAATAATAAATAACAATTAAGTAGCCTTTTATTTATCCACTATCGGTAATGAGGAAATAATATGTGGATTTTCATTGATAAAATTATATAAGGTAGCTCTCCCTACACCTAAGACCCGTGCTGCTTTTGCCTTATTGCCTCCCGCTTTTATCAAGGACATTTTAACACTTTCTTCTGTCAACTTCGGCTTTCTTCCGACCTTGCCCTTTCTTTCTTCAGCATCTCCTTTTTCTCCGTAAGATACCACTGTATCAGTTATTTCAGGGGGTAAATGCTGCGGCAGGATTTTATTTCCACGGCATTTTATCATTGTATATTGAATTGCATTCTGCAGTTGTCTCACATTTCCCGGCCATGAGTAAGACATAAAAATTGATAAAGTATCATTAGAAAAAGCCATCTCTTTTTTACCTAATTTATTACTGATTTCACGAAGAAAGGATTGTGCCAATATGGGAATATCATTTCTTCTTTCTCTTAGGGGCGGCATTTCCATTGGAACCACTGCGAGCCGGTAATAAAGGTCATCCCGGAATGTTTCTTTTTTTACGCGGTCTTTGAGGTTTTTATTCGTAGCGCTTATTATCCGCACGTCGACCTGCTTTGATTTTTCACTGCCAACCGGCTCAAAAATCCCCTCCTGAAGTACCCTGAGCAACTTTACCTGCATTGCCCGTGAAAGCTCCGCCACTTCATCAAGGAAGAGTGTTCCCCCGTCCGCAAGCTCAAACCTTCCCTTTTTGTCACGTATTGCACCGGTAAACGCACCTCTCACATGGCCGAACAGCTCGCTTTCCAGGGTTCCCTCGGGGAGCGCTCCGCAGTTAATGGGAACAAACATATTGTTCTTGCGTGGGCTTTCGCTGTGTATTGCGCGCGCAACCAACTCCTTGCCGGTTCCGCTCTCACCGGTAATGACAACCGGGAAATCGCATTGGCCAAGGTCACGGATAGTCTCATAGATAAGCTGCATCTTATGATCCTGGCCGATAATCCCCCAAAACTCCTGCTCCCCTTCCAACTGCCTCTCAAGGTTTTTCAGCGTTGTGCGATCGGTAAACGAAGCAACAACGCCAATCAGTTCACTCTGTTCATTTTTCATTGGGACAACGGACATATCGAATTCTTTTCTAACTCCATAAGCATTCAGAAAAATCGTGGCATATTGTTTTTTGTCAATTTTCGTAACATCAAACCCTTCGCAAAAACTGCAGTTTTCCCCACAAAGAGAAGGTGCGAATATTTTATGGCAATCTTTACCAAGAACTTCTGATTCCTTAAACCCGGTAATCCTTTCAGCTCCGCGGCTGAAGAAGAATATCTTTCTGTTCAGGTCATGAGCGATAACACCCTCAGAAAGGCAATTGAGTATGTTTTCCAGGTTCTCTTTCTGTTGTACGTATGCATAAAAGAATCCACGTTTAAAAAGAGTAAAAACCATATCTTTTATATCTAATGCAATATCCATGACCTTTTTCTTTATTTCAGCATCCGTTCCGGTAAAAGTTGAAGGGTCCTTCAAAGGCCAGTGTATCATCGCCGGGGCTCCTGGAAATACAGGACAACTGGCTCTTGCCTCATCGCATAGGGTTATAACCAGGTCAAAACGCTGTTTTCCTAAATCAGCTATTGTCTTGGAATATTGACTTGAAATATCTACTCCCAGCTCATTCATTACTCCCATAACTACCGGATTAACTTCTGTTGCAACAGTTCCGGCACTGGCAACCGATACCTCCGGCGGTGCAAACTGTTTTGCAAATCCTTCGGCGATCTGGCTTCTTGCGGAATTGTGTTTACAGAGGAAAAGGATGTTTTTATCTTGCATGATTTACTATTATCCTAAGTATGGGATAATATTGAGTCTCTTTTAAGAGAGATAATTCGTACTAACAAATACCCTGAAGGGCACTGGGTAAATTTGTAAGTACTCATTATAAAAGCGGACAGGTCATATCAAATATGCCCTGCTGCTTAACTCACTATTAACCTCTTCTTCAAATATTTAAAACAAAATAAATAACCGGAGGCTATTGCCGCATTGAATATTGTTTATAAATAAAAAGGAAGAATATAATTCACTCTATAACACAGACGTGTCCTTCGAGC
>JAUXBV010000551.1 GCA_030619215.1 Fibrobacterota bacterium
ACACCAAGCAATTTTAGGAGAGGATAATCCAAAATAATTTGAGGGGTCTCTATAAAAATTGGCTATTATAAGTATTTTTCATTAGAGATTGAAAGGTATGAATATTTTAAAAAAAATCCAGAAGGTATGGCCGTTATTTCCTGCAGCCGCTTATCTTCTGGCTTTTTTTATTATTGTTTTGACATACCTTGTTGTATTGGGTTTTTCCGGCAAGGAAGGTCTATTCCCGGCAATAGAGCCCTTACGTGCGGTGATTAACATGCAGGATTTCAGGGATGCGCTCCTGAACACATTTCTCTTTGTGTTGGTCGGAACGCCGCTTGAGCTTATCGCCGGGCTTATACTGGCCTTTCTGATTTATCGTTCCTTTCGACTGCGGGGTATCGTGAGAGGCATATTCGTTATCCCCGTAGCCATACCGGCACTGGTTACCGCAACACTGTTATTCATTCTTTTTGATACGCAGGGGGGATTTGTTAATCATTTGCTTATGGGAAAGTATCATATCTTCCCTGCAGTAATCGGGGAATCGATTGACTGGAGAGGAACAAAGATGTTTTCCCTTGGGCTTTCACTCTTTGGTAAGGTGTGGCGTGACATGCCGATATCCATGCTCATATTACTGGCGGGTCTTAATGCCATTGATCCGCAACTCTTTGATGCAGCGAAAACAATGGGGGCGGGATTTCGCCAACGTCTCTTTACTATTATTATTCCCTTAATACTGCCGTCCATCTCCGCTGTTGTTTTACTGCGCTCAATTGAAATGTGGAAGGAATTTATTTTTCCCTATATATTAGCAGGGCGTTACCATCTCCTTGGCACTCTTATAGAGTCATTATATATAACCTGGGATGGTAAATATGAAAGTGAAGCAGCGTTAGTAGCTCTGTTTCTGGTGATATGTATAGTAATCAGTGCAATTCTTTTTATGAAGGGCATGGAAATAATAAAAAGAATGCTTTCAGACATTGAAAGGTAAAAACCTTGAAGTATAAAAAAGATGCACCGAAGGGATTATTTTTAAGATTATTGTGGATATTCGGCATTGCGGTTGCGCTGCTGTTTATACTTGTACCGGTATACCTTCTTGTAAAGTATTCAATCAGTGATAATGCAAGTATTAATACGGGAGGCGCCCCTGTCCCTTTATGGCCTTATCATCCAACTCTCAGAATCTTCCTCTACCTTTTTACCGATATTGAATTCTGGATCGTTGTATTAAACAGCTTCGTTATTGCTGTGTCAACAGTTGCACTGTCAATGATATTGGGTGTACCCGCTTCATATGTTCTCGCCCGTCAGGAGGTTCCCGGGAAGAAACTGTTACTTCTGTCTCTTATTTCAATACGACTGTTCCCGGATATATCATCTGTCATTCCTGTGGCAAAGCTATTTATAAGCATTAATATGCACAGTTCACTTTCCGGCGTTATCCTGGCACATACTCTGTTGGCTCTTCCATACGTTATTTTTATTGGGGTAAGTGCCTTTGAAAATATACCCAGAGATATTGAACAACAGGCTATGGTTATGGGAGCAAATCAATTTCAGGTGTTTTTTAGAATTCTTCTTCCGCTGGCTATTCCCGGCCTTGTTGCGGCTGCCATTTATACATTTCTTTTGTCATGGGACGAGTTTATTTTTGCCCATTTTCTGCTGCATCCTGGAGGAAAGGTTCTAACCCTGACTTTATATCTTAAACATAAATTATCGTTTCAACCGCCACAGAACCTGCTGGCGGCGATTTCTGTTTGTTTAAGTGTGCCGGTGATAATATTTACCCTGATCGTGCAGAAACATATGGTGTCCGGTATAGCAATGGGTTCGGTAAAATAACGGGATTTAAAAATGGCCGATGTACTGTTAAAGGATATAACGAAATATTTTGGGAATCATAAAATTATTGACTGCTTGAATTTGCATATTAAAGCAGGTGAGTTTATTACACTACTTGGCCCTTCAGGCTGTGGTAAGACAACTTTGCTGAAGATGATTGCCGGTTTGGAACCTGTTGATGAGGGCGAGATATTTATTGGCGGTAAACGGTATAATAACGTCCCTGCACAAAAACGGTCAATAGCTATGGTTTTTCAGAGCTATGCACTCTTCCCGCATATGAATGTTCGTAACAATATCTTATTTGGCCTGCGTATTAAAAAGATACCTGAGTATGAGATGCTTGAAAAACTGCAATGGGTTATACCATTGCTTGGACTTGAGGGACTGGAAAGACGGTTGCCTAAGGAGATCTCAGGAGGGCAGAGACAGCGGGTGGCTCTTGCACGGGCATTGGTGCTTGATCCTGCAGTACTTCTTCTTGATGAGCCCCTCAGTAACCTTGATACTGCCCTGCGTGAGATGGCAATGGAGGAGTTAAAACGTATTCATCAATCGGTAGGGAAGACGATAATATATGTTACTCATAACCAGGCTGAAGCTATGTCGATGAGCGAGCGGATAGCGGTTATTAATGCCGGATCGCTTGAACAATGTGATACACCCAATGCATTGTATGAGCAACCAAAAACACTTTTTTCTGCGGAATTTATCGGCAGCCCGGCAACAAATATGTATGATGGAAGAATCATTAATAAAAACGGGAATGTGGTAATAGATACAGAAATAGGCGCATTAAGGCTGGATAAGGACAGGGCTTCACAAGCTGGGAGTATTTCAGGAAAGGAAACCCGTGTCAGTATAAGACCGCAGAATATTCAATTCGTTCGGCATTTCAAGCCCAGCCGTTTATCTGATACAGAAATAAAATTAAAAGTAGAATTAATTGTCACAATGGGCGACAGGGTATTGGTAATAGGAAGAACAGCTCAAAATATCGTTGTAAGATTCTTAGTGGACCGGGATGATAAAGTAACTGCCGGTGATGAAATAACGGTTGTTATTGATGGAAGGAGAATACATCTTTTTAATCCGGAAACCAGGCACAATATTTTTACTGAGAAGACATGTATACAGGCGTAAGATGGTAATGAAATAGTTGGAATATTTCATCTATAAGTTTCTATCATTATGTAATAGATGTCTCATTATCCTAAGTATTGGATAATATTGAGTCTCTTTTAAGAG
>JAUXBV010000476.1 GCA_030619215.1 Fibrobacterota bacterium
GCTAATGGCCTGGTGGTTGGCTTGTTACGAACAGTTAGCGGGCAACCAATCGCAAATGCACAGGTTACCTTGATAAATAAAGATTATAACCCGGTTACCGATGACAGGTTATCAGATTCGATCATTGATACAACAGATGAAAATGGTTTTTTTACTGTAATAATAAAGGAAAGAGATATTTATAATATCCAGACTCTTCATCTGAAAGAAAGGAGACGCGCTCTCATTACAGGTTTATATTTGACAATGGAAATAGATACCATAAATGTAATAGTCTCTCTGGATAATCCAAAAACACTCAGGTTTATTTTACCTGAAACCGTTGATACAGTCAATGGATACCTCTTTATACCGGGCACACTGTTATCTTCCGACTTTATGACTGAGATAGAGGCCGGCGATGATGGTAAAAAATATGCGACAATTGATTCTGTTCCCTTCTCATCTTCAGACCTTCAATTGTATTATGGAGTAAAATCATCGGATATTGAACTGCTTGTAACGGATACTTTAAAGATCTTACAAAGTGATACTACGGTATTGGATATTTCAAACGAAGATTTAAAGCCTTTGTGGAAGTTTCCATTAATTGCAGGTATCTCAGAACAAACTGTTGAATATTATAATGGTATTGATGCTGTTGCGGATTTACTCAGTGATCAGATAACTTCGGTAAATCAGAAATTTAATGACCCCGGTGTGTTTGACGGGCTGTTTTATTTTTCTGTTGATTCGATTTATACGTTCATAGGTCCTGCAAATGACCAACAAATTGAACCTCCGGCGGGCCATGCGTTTCGATTGGTGTATGATGGTTTTGGCACTGGGGCAAGTACATGGAATAAATTTGTTCGCGTCGTCTATAATAACTATAGGGTTGGTAATAGCGGCGGTATTTTTGGAAATGAGTCAACTGATATGGTTACCTGGTTTCTGGGCCTTGCCAGGGGAGCTGTGGCTCTTTCACGATTACATGTAGATGCCGATAAAAATCATATTAATAGTGAAGCCTATACCGGCGTTCCTTCGATAATGAGTAGCCCTAATAAATATTCTGTCTGGGATCAATATAGTATAAATTTAATAAACAGCCATGTTGATACAGCAACCATATTGCCGGACATTAAATTTGAAGCGTTTCCGGAATCTATGGGTTTCTATGTATGTACTGCATCAAACACACCGATCCCCGATGTAAAAGTTGATTTATACGGGGTGATAATGAATGAAAATAGATTGACAAATACCCCGGTATCTACCGGAACAACCGATGTAAACGGAGAGTATCTCTTTGATAAATTCCTTTTCACCAACTCTTCTGCAGACAAATTTGATTATTATAACTTTTTAGCAGTTGTGATAAATAGTACTGACACTTCATATTCCTGGCTTCCGGTTACCGATGTTTCAAATGCATATTTTGCCAACCCGGATACAACGTTCAGGTTAGAATTTGTTTTCTTATCATTTTTCCCCTGATTTCTTATCATTATTTTATTGATCCTTTTTTCATCTCCTTTTTGTGCTATCTTATATAATAAGCATTAAAAAGCGAGTTTTAACGCGGGAAATATAGGGAAATAGCCAGATAAAAGTTTTCTAATTTTCCAGAAATAATTACTCGGGAGGGGCATAAATGAAGAAACATTCCTTATTCATCTACTTTTTTCTATTCCTTATACTAATTTCAACATCCATATATGCCCGTGAAGTATTGTCCTGGGTGCCGCCATACAGTGTGAATACCTGCTATAGCACTCTCAATGCTGATTTCGGTACATATTCGCCGAAGAATGTGATGACCGGGCTGGGACTGCAGTTCTGGCGGCCCACCAGCTCCGGTGGCCTGGTATACGAAGTTGAGGTTGATGACAGTGACGTTAACAGGTTCAGGGAAAAATGCACGGAATATGGTATCAAGCTGCTTTTGTGCGTATATAATAATAATCAGCAGGATCCCGGATGGGACTGGAACCTGGCACGCAGCGCTTTCCGAAATAACAGGACAAATTTCGTTAATGCACTGTATGATGAGTGCAAAAGACTCAACCTCGATGGTGTGGATATAGATCTTGAAGGCCTGGGTGGTCATGACGATGACCGGCAGGCATTTGCCCTCTTTATTAAAGAACTCGGAGAAAAGCTGCGCAAAGAAGGGTTGTGGTTAACAGTCGACTCTTTCCACAGTCCCTGTTATAATGCCCCAAATATGGCCTGGTGGGGAGACTGGGTCGGTTATGTCGATTATATACATTCCATGGGATATGCAGAGCTGTGGGAAAATAATAATAAAACCCTGAATGGATGCCCCTCAGATCCGGATGAAGAGGGTAACAGGTTTTTCAAATACAGTTACCAGAGCCGGTATGGCCTTGATGCAGGATTATCCGAAACCGTTGTATCCGTTGGCATGCCCTCCTCAAGCAGTTGGGGTGACGGGTATGTGGAGGATCATATACTGGATGTTCTCAACCTTGATTCACCCACAGGGATATGTATCTGGGATTTTACCCTTGAAGGTAGTCGCTGGCAGCAATCATCCACATGGGAACTGGCAAAAAGGCTTGTTGATCTTGATTCAGGTAATACGGAAATAATTATAACGCAATCAACAGTGCAGCCGCAAAATTATGCCCTTGTCTCCTTATCAAAAAATCAAATTCAGCTTAAGGTTGAAAGGCAGGGGCAATATACGGTTTCTCTCTATAATGCCTCAGGGCAGTTATATCAAACGATTGGTAAAAAGGATTATAATTGCGGAGCACATATATTACCGGTGTCCTACTGTTCAATGGCAAATGGTGTCTACTTCATAAAAATTAGCGGGGATAAAACTTCAGTATCTCAGAAGATTGTGGTGAATTATTAGGCAACCTCGTATTAATTTTTTTACTAAAATCAATTCTAAAATCGTGTTTCCATTTAATTATAGTATAGACTAATCAAAACCATCATCTAATTTTATTTTTTACGCATAACACCTAAAATCACTTGAAAAATATGACTGCATATATGCTTATTTTTTCAAGTGCATTTTTATTGTTAGTCTTCATTGTTAATTTATACATAAAGCCAAACAGAGATACCTACTGCTATTAACCAAATACCTGCAAACAAGTCAAAGTAGTCCCAGGAACTTCCCCAACCAGTAATAAGGACGGCTTCATGTGGCACATTAGGATCATAGTAAACAATAGTTTTTGAGCCAAGAGCATAAATCTCAAGGAATTTTGACGTCTTTTGTCGATTATTGAATCGAATAGATCTATAGGATAGGCGATCGCAACTAATTTTCTTGCCCTCAACTGAGTATTCATATTCAACTTGTGGATAGTAAAATGTCCATTTACCAACTGACTTTCGGACAAAGTTATCAGAAATCACTGCGTCTGCCTGTCTCCATTTCAAAGTTTGGAAAGCTCGTATACAGATTTTGATCTGATTAACTACCACATATAAACCCGGGACGAAAAGTATTAGTCCGAATATATAATTCATATAGTTTTCATAAATTTTTGGCTAACGTTAAGGCTGAATTGAGGTACACCCACTTGCTATGCTTACCCTTCAATTCCAGCCGATAGTTATAACCGACCCTAGTTATGACAAGTCATCTCTATTTTTTTACAATAAATTTAATTCTTCCATTTAATACTTATCCCAATCAATATTACTTTTTCTATTTCGAGATACTA
>JAUXBV010000460.1 GCA_030619215.1 Fibrobacterota bacterium
CCTCTTCTCAGAATTATCACGGTAAGCAGCTCATGAGGAAATGACTCCATGATCACATCGTAAAATGTTTTAACAAACATATGATTTGTTTCAGCGTATACCTGCCCGGGAGGTAAATGGTTCAATGCCTCTTTTACTGCCAATACTTTCTCATACCTTTGTGTAAAGGTTTCTTCCAAAGGATGGTCAGTTACCATTTTTAAGCAGTTATCACTCATTGCCGGCTTTGCTTCATGAAAGGCAGTAACCCTTCTTGCACTTCCAAGAAGCACCTTCAAGTACTCTGATCCGGATCGCCCCGAATTGATGCAAAAAATCAATCTATTATCACTTCTACTTACACTCTTTATATCTGCACCCCTCTGCTTTGCCATGACTACCTGTTGTTTAGCAAGAGTCACATGTTTCCCAAGGTAGCTTTCAGGTTTAAACGAGCCATATCGCCTTTGCAGGCGATTGAGTACCTCTTCCGCCTCAATTGCATTATAATCACGATATTGCAGGTGTTCAGGGAGTGTCCAATTTGCATCATCTCCTAAATGCCTTGTCAAATACAATTGCTGAAAAACATTGATACCTTTATTATAACAAGCCATATTTGCAAGAAGGACAAAACCAAGCCACGGCACTCCTATTACTACTTTGCCAACATCAAACTGCTCGATCCATACTCTGGGAAAAATGAAACAGTCATGCCCCGGATGGGACTTCCCTGCCTGGGATAGAATTTCATCCATTTTTTCAGGTGTATTCGGAGTTTTTTCGATAGTCCTTCTGTTAATAGTAAAAGCGATATTTCCCGAATTAATAAGTTCATTAATACTTACATAAAAATCGGGGCTTGGGATAATATCAACATTGGTAAATACTGCATATTCTGCAGATGAATATTTTAATATTCTATCCAGTATATCTGCCAAAAAGGGAAGCTTCCTTTTTAAGGTAAACGCTCTGTCATCAAGGACCGACCGGTTCAGGTCCGGTGTTGGAGAAAATATCGACGGAGCTACATCACCGTCCTCTTTGAACTGAGCGGTCCTCAATTCAACGCTCAAATCTCCCCTGAGATTCCATGCATCTTCAATAGCCTTGAAAGTAATTTGCTGAGCTTTGTAAAAATCGTTATCCGGCGGCAGCTTCACAGGATTAATAAGGTGGATGAAAGAGTGGTTGCGAATATCAGCATCCGCCTTCATATCAGCATCTGCCCGGCTTAACCGGGTTCCTTTAGATTTAACTGCCGGAATATCCTTATGAATAAAATCTTTTTTTAGCGGTAAAATCTTATATGGAGGTATGGGGCAATTATACCTTTTTAGCAACTCATACCCATTTGACGTCAACTTTCCCTCAAAGCAAGGCTCTCCCAGAATAAGTATATCCTGTTCAGGAACCGCGGTATGGGTAAGCCGGCTTATCTCCTTCTTGAAATGATAAGTCGTTGTCAAATCTGAGATACTATACTTCTTTGACAGGTTGCCAGACAAAAAGAAATATTTTAATACCTTTACCTTTATGAAGTAATGGTGCCAAAAACCGAACAATGTCGCAGGTTTCTGCAATCTATACCCAAGGCCTCCTATTTCCAGCGTTTCACCGGTAAGCTCCTCCTTCCATGCAAAAAGTTTGACTGCATTTAACCGGCCAACATCACCGTTAACTACTGTCCTGTAAATATTATTTAATAATCCGGAATTTTTTATTTCAATAGGGTACCTGTCGTCAATACACCAGAAAACCCACTCATCGTCATCCAAATCATTTAAAAGTGTCTGCATTGTTGAACGAATATCAACCGGTGTTTTTACTAACTCAACATTTTTTTTTGTTTTAAAATATTCATAAGATTTATTAGTGGATTTGCCATTATAAGGAACTCTGAATTGCAAGGGGCAGTCCGGCCATAATTCCATATATTTTTTATATGTCAACTCTACCAAACCGGACTGTTTATCAAACGAAAGTACTATTGCCTTCATTGGAATCCTTATTTTTTTTATTCCCTATTATACCCCAATAAACAATTATCGAAAATCTTCAATAAACAAAATACTAAGATAACTGATTAAAAGATAATGAAAACATTTTTATAACAGAGTCAAATTGTCTATTTTTAGATTAGATATAAATTTCAAACAGTATCCGGTTTTATTTAAAATATGGAGAAATGATGTTTATTAAACCTCCCATTTTTATTGGAGGAGCTGGCCGTTCAGGGACAACCCTGCTTCGTGTAATACTTGACTCCCACCCAAATATTGCCTGCGGCCCGGAGCTTAAAATCTCCCCGGTTATAGCACAGCTATGGTATGACTTTCGTACCATGTATTTAAATATTGTTAATGAATATTTTATAACCCAGGAAGATATTAACCAAATTTTCGCACAAATGATTTTCAGCCTCCTTGAAAAATACCTGAGTACAACGGGCAAAAAACGCATCGCTGAAAAAACCCCTAATAATATCAGAATATTCAAACACCTGCATGAAATGTTCCCTGACAGCCCTCTTATACATTTAATCAGAGACGGGCGTGATGTTGTCGCCTCCCTGCTTTCTATGGACTGGAAAACACCAATGGGAGAACCAATTGAATATACAAAAGATGTAAAAAAGGCAGCCCGGTTCTGGCTTTCTGCAGTTACTGCCGGTAGAAAGTTTGCAGAAGAAAACAGTTCAAGTGATAAAGTATATCTTGAAATACGCTATGAAGACATCGTTAATAAATCCGAAGAATGCCTGAAAAAACTTTTTAATTTCATTGATGAGCCGTGGGACTCTTCTGTCCTCAGATACTATAAACAGGAAAGGAATCTTGCAGGCGAGTCAAGTGCAAAGCAGGTCTCTCAAAAATTATTTACCTCAGCTATCGGCAGATGGAAAAAAGACCTTACAAAAGAGCAAAAAGAAGAAATTAAGCCAATTGCCGGAGAACTACTGATTAAGTTGGGATATGCTAAAGACCTGAATTGGTAGTGGCGGCAAGATCTATAGAATGCTGATAAATTATTCGGATTTCTTAAAAATTATTTAGACCGAAAAATTACCAATTAATTAAGTCAACACTTTTATCATTTTTTCTGTAGTTAATCCCGCGCCTTTTTAATATTTTATTACTAATAAGCATTTTTGATATAGATTATAAGATTGTCATATCAATATTAAATAAACATTTTTCCGTATTAAGGAGGAATTATGCATAAAACCTTCAATTTATTAATTGCCGGACTTATTGTACTTATTATTGGGGGGGAAGTATTCGCAAAAGTAAATATCGACTTTAATGGAGACGCGCAATACAGATTACGCTACCATTATGTAAAACTAACAAACTCGGCGGGTAAAGACAGCTCCGCAGCTCCGGACTTTTTAAACACGTACGCTTGGAATTTAAAATGGAAAGCCACTGTCAATGAAAACCTGCTTTTGGGTATCCGCCTATCCAACCCTTCCGGATATGCCACTGATAGAATTCCTGATAATATGGAATGGGTAACAAAAGGCAATACTAACATTCTCTCAATACCGGAACTGTATTTCAAATGGAGCATTGGAACATTTTCCCTTTCAGCAGGTATTATTCCCGTAAAACTTAATTCGGTTCTTAATCTTATTGCATACGAACACAAAAATTATATTGGTGCGGGAATCAGCCCATGGTCAGTGTTAATGAATAATTCCCAGAAAGGACTGAGTATTGATTTAAAATTAGTTGATAATGAAACATTCTCATTAGGTGCCAACCTTATTGCAGCAATTGCTAAAGATGCCGCGGGCACAG
>JAUXBV010000286.1 GCA_030619215.1 Fibrobacterota bacterium
GGAATTCTTTAAAACCGGAACTTCATCTACAAATACTGCGAATTTTACCGGAAACATCACCAATGCCAATGTTACTGTTGCTGCCGGCGAAATCTACTGTGGCTATGATGTTTTTGAAGGCGCGGGGAGATTCAGGGGCCTTACCCATATTTCACTGACCTATAACACTACCGCACCTTTAAAGCTTATCCTTTTGATGAAAGATGATAAACCGTGGGAAGTGATCCTTAACAATGTCAAAACCGAGGTTAACAGCGGTAAGATTCCCCTTTCCGCATTTCGTTATAATCCATACGATGTTGGTACCCAGAAGGAGATTAATACAGGTAATATCGAAGGTATTGCAATTAAGATTGCCATACCCAATCTGGGAAACCAGGAGAGTGTCACCCTTAATGTCAAGGACGTTATACTCTATGGCGCAAACCCAACCGGTATCATAAATACTGTCCAGAATTATATGTTAAGCGGTGTCAGCCTTAAAGAGATCAGCAAAAATAACCTGAAGCTGAATGTAGGAAATGCCGGCAAGTATACAATCAATATTCTTTCCGCCAGTGGCAGGGTTATTAAATCCTTTAAAAATATGAGCCTTTCTGCCGGTATCAATAGTTTCACGTTGAATAATCTATCGAACGGTATTTACATGATCAATATATCCGGTAAGAAAATACAGGGTACTATGAAAGCTATTATTATGTAATAAAAAGTGGTATAATATAAAATGTGTGAAATATGTCAATGCTCTTTACATTTCGTATTTCGGTAGCGGCAACGGTTAAGATGCTCGCCGCGTTCCACTATTAAGGGGTTTCGTAACTACTGCCGTAAAACGGGAAGAAATGTGGAGGCGCAATGAAAGGAAGGTCGTATATGAGTAAACGTTTCAAAACGGTCGCCTGGCTTCTGCTTTTTTGTGGTTCGATGATGATGGTATCGGCACAAAATTTCCCTACATGGGAATCCAAAGATTATGATCCAGGTGATGGGAAAGATACGGTAACGTGGAATAATTATGTTGGCATTGACCTGCTCTGGGTAAATAAATGGTGGACTACCGCAGTTGATACTCCCGGCTGCCTTATGGATTCAGGAGGAACAAGCGGATGGCAGGTAATTAATTCAAAAGCTGTGTGCTCCGGCACAGGCAGTTATCAATGGAACGGTTGCGATGAGGCCCCTGCAAGTGATGCACAGGTCAGTATCCCCACCTGGATGGACGGCGCCAAAGGAGCATATACCATGACACATGATGACTTCGGTGCAATGAGCACGGCTTACCTGGAACAGTCCTGGATAATTGCAGAAGAAGTTAATGCCGCAAACAGGGATTATTTTGGCGGCTATAGCCCGATAAGATTGGGATTCGGCATACAGGTAAATGAATGTGCTGACGGAGATTTCCAGATAATGCGTGGTTTAATTAAACAGGGGCATGAGGCCCTCTGTCACTCGTATGACCATACCTCCGCTTCCCCTCAGTGGCTCTGGTACTATCAAAATGATACCTCCGGCGCGGCAATGGATGAGATACATAGTTTCACATTAGCTTATGGTGATACCATACCTACTGATCCTGATGTGAAAACCATTCCGGAGTGGGCAAAAGGCGCCATAGTACTAAACAGTGAGTATGCGAGTGCGCCTGGAACAGAAACAGACCACTTCGGTTATAAGATTAAAACAGATGGAAATGCAAAATATATAAAATGTAATAAGATGGCGTGGATAGATCAATGTCAGGTAGGAGCATGTATCGTAAATTGTGCAGCCCGGGATGACGGCCTTGCAGTCCACTATGATGGATGGAATGATACAGAAAGAGAACTGAATGTTGTTAAGGCAAATGATACGATCAATATAAATACCTATGATATGTTGAGTGCAAATGGGGAGCTTGAGAGCCGGTACGATCCTCCGGATAAAAAGTGTGAGTACTACTGCTACCCTTACGATGCATATAGTATACAGACGCATCAATACCTCGATGAGAATGGTTTTGTTTCTGCACGCGGCGGCGGCAAGTGCAGCCTGACAACACCGGCTGATTTTTTTCATCCCTATCTGACCTATTTTGACTCTTATTATAGTGATGCGCTAGGAGAATTCCCGGATAATCCGCACCAGTGGCTTACAACAACCCATATGCTGGATTTTATTGTGCGGGATTGCGGATATATGATACGGGAACTTCATGCCGTGACCAATGAGGATTACTGGGGCCAAATAGAGCCCGACCTTTATAGAAATCACCTCAATGACGTTATCACCAGAATGAAGAGCGGGGATTTAACGGTGTTGACACCAACGCAGGTGGTTAAACAAAGCATGGTCAGTAACGTCACAACCGTTACTATATCCAGCACTGCAAATGAAAATGAGTGGATAATAAAACCGACAGTCGGCAGTTTGCAAAACAGCGACAAATATGATAATGTGCTGATTTCATACATTGTGACGCTACCAAGTAGTGTCAATGATGATAACTGGGTAGGCATGGCGTCTTATTATACAAGTGATAATAAGGCAATTCGCAGGCAGCCGAGAAAGCTGAAAAGAAGAAACGCCCAGAAAAAGTGGGCTGTCTATGCCAATCCATACAAAGGTGATGTGAAGATTATCGGAAACCAGGTCGGCATACATTATGAGCATGGCACATTCAGCGGCAATTATGTTAAGCTTGTCTCTTTTGTTAATGGGAAAATGTCGTTGTTATTGAAAAAAGGTGACTATGAAGCGATACTATTCAGCCCCAACGGAAGAGCCGTCGCTAAAACTGCCGGGAAAGCCAATGGTGGTGTTGTAAAAGCTTCTATGAATGTGGATAAGCTCAGCAACGGATGTTATATCCTGAGTGTAAAGCATAGCAATGGTTTATTAAATCACCGGGTGGTGCTTACAAAGTAATAGTTTTTTATTTAGGAGCATACAAACCTCACCCCTTACTCCCCCCCAACCCCCCTTTTACCTTCTTCCGTGAGCGGGAGAGGGGAGGGGTGAGGATATTACAGCAATAGCATAGAAGGGAAAGCATGGGCAAATACGGACATTTCTCTGAGGACGGGCTGGAATTCATTATTACCCGCCCGGACACACCCCAGCCATGGCTTAATTATTCCATAAACGGCAGGTATCATGCCCTTATTACCAACACGGGCGGTGGATTCAGCTACTATATCTCGCCGTTGAATGGCCGTATCACCCGAAGAAGATACAACGCCCTTCCGGAAGACAGGCCGGGGAGGTACCTCTACATTCGTGATAATAAAACAGGGGAATACTACTCCCCGACATGGCAACCGACGTTGACCGACCTTGAGAGTTATGAGTGCCGCCACGGCCTCGGTTATACAAAGATCGCTTCCGGGTACAAAGGGCTTAAACATGCGGTGACCTTCTTTGTACCGAAAAACGCTGATATTGAAATATGGCGCTACACTCTCGAAAATGTCGGCGCAGAGAGAGAACTTTCCCTTTTCCCCTATGTTGAGTTTGTTCCCGGCGATGCGCTGGAAGATCTTATTGAGCAGCCGAATAATGCCCACTTCAAGGAAGCTCATTTTAACAAAAACTGTAATGCCATTATAGCAGAAAACAAGATTGGCATCTCCTACCTTTCGGAAGAGGAGCAGGATAAGGACGACGGATGCTGGGGAAAAGCTGCCTTCATGACCAGCACGCTTCCCATCTCCGGATGGGATGTAAACCGTGAGAAATTCATGGGCTCTGTATATCGCTCGGAAGAGAATCCGAAAACCGTGATCGATGGCAAGCTTACAAACTCCAGTTGTAATTCAGGTCACATCTGCGGTGCACTACAGCATAATCTTACTCTTAAAGCAGGCGAAAAGATAGAATTTTGTATCGTTGTCGGTGTTGCGGACCGTCTTGACAAAGCCTATGAAACGCAGGTGCCGGCACTGATGCGCGAGTGGTCATCGCTCGAAAGGGTTGATTCGGCATTATCCGATGTTGGAAAATTCTATGATGAACTTTACTCCAAGGTAATGGTCGATACACCTGAGTCGAAGATGAACCGGCATATCAACGTGTGGAACAAGATCCAGCTTGAGACAACCTTTCGCTGCTCCCGTGATGCGTCCCGCTACCACCTTGGCCTTTCTTATGGTGTGGGATACCGCGATGCAGCCCAGGACCTTCTCGGTTTCATCATGTTCGAGCCCGGGAGCTCAAAGGAGTTGATCAAGGAGCTCTTCTCTCACATGTTTACCAACGGGTATGTATACCATCACTATTTTCGTGCGCAGGAAAACGGACACGTATTTACCAACCACTCGGACGACCCGCTCTGGATGGCGATCTCCCTTGCCTGCTATCTTCGTGAAACAGCAGATTACGGCCTCCTTGCAGAAATTGTGCCTTACCGTAACATTAAAGAGCTGCCGACCGAGGAAAAAGAGGGTATTATACATTGCACCAACGGTTTCAATGACAGTGCAGCTCCCCATTGGAAAGATATTCCCGGCTATGTAAAATCAGAGAAAGAGGGTACGGTTTTAGAGCACCTGTTTGTCGGCATTGACAAGGTCTGGAAATGCCGCTCCGAAAGAGATATTCCCCTCATACTGGGCGGTGACTGGAATGACGATCTGAACGAATGCGGCATTGAGGGTAAGGGTGAGTCCATGATGGTGGCACAGCAGCTTGCCGCTGCTATCAACTACGTTATTGAAATATATGAGTATGCTCCTGAAGGTTCGCTCATCAGGGAATACGGTGATAAGATTGAAGAGTATAAACAGGTTTTCGAGACCCTGAAAAAAGCATTGAACGATAATTGCTGGGATGGCGCCTGGTATCATCGGTTTACCCGTGACAATGGCCGTGTGGAAGGCTCAAAGGAAAATGAGCAGGGCGCAATCTACCTCAACGCACAGTCATGGGCTGTTATCGGCAAAGTTGCGGAAGGAGAACGGGCTGAACAATGTTTAGATTCGGTTCTTGAAAAGCTTGACACCAGGTGCGGCCCGGCCCTGTGCGGCCCCCACTATACACGGCCTGATGCGGCTATTGGCGCGGCAACCCGCGAAGCTCCCGGGAAAAAGGAGAACGCCTCAATCTTTAATCATCCGGTTTCCTGGTTTATCCAGGCAAATACCATACTCGGCCGCGGTACCATTGCCTATGACCAGTACTTTAAAACACTACCGGAGGTGCTTTCAGAGGATCAGGACCTGTTTATGGTTGAACCATATGTGTATCCTGAATATACCACCGGCCCGGCACATGAAGAGTTCGGGAGAGCGGGTCACTCATGGCTGACCGGTACTGCACCCTGGATGTTTCTCTGCGGTGTGGAGTTTATCCTTGGAATAAAACCGTGGTACGACGGGCTCATTATAGAACCATGTATTCCAAAAAACTGGCACGGGTATACCGTTACCAGAAAGTTCAGAGGTGCCACCTGGAAAATAACCGTGAAGA
>JAUXBV010000251.1 GCA_030619215.1 Fibrobacterota bacterium
CAGCCGATATAAGATAAAATGAAGCTAAAAAGAACTTTCTCACATAGAAACCGAAAATAAAGTTGCGGAATTCAACCGGTTTCTGTCCGTAAAACTGAAGAAAGCGCAGGCCCTCCTGGGACCATTTTCCCTTCATCCTTTTATGCCTGGTAAACCCTCTCATGATATCATCCCAACCCTTGGTCTCTATATACCGCTTTAGAATCGGCACGGCAAAGGAGGTGTGCCCCATGTCAAAAAGTATCTCCGCCATGGGCGGAATGATATCTTTTTCTCCGGGCATGCAACGGTATGCTTTGTTAAGGTAGTGAAAAGCTTTTACCTTTTGTCCATTCTCACGAAAATAATCGGCAAGGAACCAGTAATCCTCCATGCAATACGGGTATTCCTGCTTGATAACCCGAAGCACCAGCTTTTCCATCTCATGATATTTTTCCGCATTTCTCAAATAATGATAGTAGTCCCTCATAATCTCCGGGTTATCGGGAGCTAAAAATGACGCTTCCCTGAAAGCGCGCTCAGCCTGCGGGTAATCATTCTGTTCAGCATACGCAATCCCCTTAACCCGCAATGCCTCCGCGTCAATGGGAGACGCATCCAGCGCTTTATCCGCTGTTTCAATTGCCTTTTCCGTATTGTTGTTGTTGAGGTAGACATACGAGAGGTCTACATACCCGACCGGTGAGTTGGGGTAAATACGAATTATTTCATGAGCTGCTGTTTCCGCTTCCTGCATTTGTCTATTCTGTGAGAGGTAGAATACCAAACGCGACATTGCCCGGATGTTATTGGGCGACCTCTTCAAATAGCTTTTATACAATTCAATGCTTTTTGTTACTTCCTCCCGTAATATATAGTGATCGGCAAGGAGGTCGCGCGTCTCATCAGCATCAGGGTCAAGCTCCAGCGACATCTTGAAACATATTAATGCCTTATTAAAATTGCCCAGCCGCTCATAGGCAATGCCGGCATTTCTCACTGCCTCCGGATTATAATTAAGTATGGATTCGGCATTTTCAAAACAGGCTGCCGCTTTTGTAAAGTCATTGGTTTCTGAGTAATACCAAATAAGCGCATTAAGAATAAGCTCGTTACCAGGGTACATTTTTTTTGCTTTCAGAAGATAACGAGCTCCCTTCTGTATTTGCCGCATCTGGGTATAGGCATAAAATAATCCCAGGAGGCAATCGGCATTATCTTTATTAAATCTCAGCGCCAGCTTGAGGTGAGGTAGAGCCTGCTGCGGCTTACTCTGTTCCGAGTATGCGCGCGAGTAAAGAAAATGCATTTCCCACTCGTTCGGGTAGATATCTTTATACCGGTCAAGAAGAGACACCCCCTCCTCGTAAAGGCTTAAATCGAAAAGCTCCTGAACCTTTTCTATTAAATCAGCTAAATCGAGCCACTTTTCCATTGTGAAGAATCTTTCTCAATAGTTACAGGATAAAAATATCTTATTATTCTATCAATCAAATACACAAAAATAAACCCGATAACAACTGCAAATGCTGTAGACAGGACAAGACCCGACGTTTCAGTCCGGGTATTTGAAAAAACACTAAGTATTATATATGTTACTACTGCGCAAAAAACCGGCACGCCAAAAACAACAACTGCCGCAACAGCCTCATTGAACGAGAAATATTTTATTCTGACACATTGCCCCTCCGCATAATCCGAAGGTTCGGGAACAGAGCAGAAGAACCTGAGATTCGGCTTGCCGGGCGTACATAATGAACAGCCGTGGCATCCGGTCGGTTTATCACACGATATATTCGGTGAGACATAAATGCCATTTTCCTTAACTTTAGAAATAACGGCATTGTTCAATTTAACGGTACCTATAAAAGCAGGAATTTCCATGCAATATATTGACCCTTTAATAATTTTTATTTACAAGTAAAATACTTACAGTATGGGGAAAATCGATGGGTTAAATTTGCTATTTAGTGTCTGTCCGGAAACACCTCATTTTGTCATTTCGACCGAAGGGAGAAATCTGTAAGTTGTTGATTCTTAGAAAAGAAAGATTTCTCCCTTCGGTCGAAATGACAGTTTTACCTAGTTTTCGGACAGACACTATTTACTTGTGGATGTTCTTCTCATGGCAGACAATCTTATTATTCCTATAATAAAAACGATCTATTCTATTGCATAACCAGGTCAGGATTTCGTAGCTTACTGTTCCGCTTAAAAGGGCTATGTCGTCGGGAGAGATGATTTCATTTCCCTGTTTACCCATTGCTACTACTTCATCACCAACAGCTATGTCTGAAGCAGAGCTAATATCAATCATTATATGATCCATAGTGACTTTGCCGACAATAGGAAAACGCCTGCCGTGTATTAACACTTCTCCCCTATTACTGAGGGCGCGCGGAAGACCGTGCGTATACCCGATTGGTACCGTTGCAATCAGTGTCTCTTCCTGTGTCGTATAGGTACCTCCATAACTGATCGAAGTACCGGCAGGAACTTTTTTGATTTTTATGATGCTCGCTTTCAACGATGCAATCAGTAGCAGGTCGATATCAAAATCCTGCGTGGGATCAGATCTGCTGCCGTATAATAAAATTCCGGGGCGGATATAATAACCCTCAGGTATCTGAAAACGGCAGATGGCGGCGCTGTTGGAACAGTGTATATACCTGGGAGACAGGCCCTTTTCTTTTACGCTATTCAACACTTCGGTAAACTGCATATTCTGCAAAGAAGTTTTATCCGTATCCGGCGCATCAGCATTTGCAAAGTGGGTAAATATTCCCTCAAGTTCAATATTACCTGATGAAGAGATAATCTCCAGCGCTTCATCAGTTTCTGATTTGAAAAGTCCCAGCCTGCCCATGCCAGTGTCCACATTGATATGAAGCTTTACCATACAGTCCATATCAGCTAGCAGGTCCAGCTGTGCAATATCATTCAGGGTAACATGAACCCCGTTTGAAGAGGCCCATACAATATCATCCTGAGAGCAGGCACCCAAAACAAGTATGGGTGAGTGTATATTATATTTGCGAAGCTCCCGCGCTTCATCCATGCATGCAACAGCAAAAAAACCAACACCTTCCTTTTCCAGGGTTTGTGCAATAACCGGAGCGCCCAATCCGTAAGCATTGTCCTTTACAACCGCAATGATGGAATTTGAAGCCCCGATCTTTTTCCTGACCTGGCCCAGGTTATGAACAAGCTTGTCAAGGTCTATCTCAATATAGGGGGTATGATTTGGCGGCATAGTATTTACTCATTTATTGTACATGACATTAATGAACAGTAGGAAGTTTTACTTCCACTGTGAATTATACTTTAGTACACTCCCAATAGGAGTTATACCTCACAGAGGTATAACACACTGTTTACTTCCTTAATCCTCTATCTTTTTAAGCACTTTTTCCCATCTGTTTTCAACAAGCTTCCTGTAAAAGCACGACAGATAGCCTTTATGGCAGGCCCCGCCTTTCTGTTCAACTTTAAACAGCAAGGCGTCACCATCGCAGTCAATAAAGACCTCTTTTACAATTTGAAAATGGCCTGATGTTTCACCTTTTAACCATCGCTGCTGGCGGCTTCTACTCCAGTAAACCATCTTTCCTGTTTCAAGTGTTTCCTGTAATGTCTCCCTGTTCATAAAGGCCAGCATCAGAACCCGATCACTTTTCACATCCTGCGTAATTGCAGTAATAAGGCCCTTATCATCAAATTTTACCTCATCAATTATATTCATCGAAACTCCCCGGAGTTATCTGCCCAATAAAAAACACCTGAACTATAATCAAAATATTTTATGGCTATTACAGGATTACCGGAACATACAAAATAATATTACAGGGTTTTCCATAGCAATATAACGTTTTGGTATGAAAAATTCAAAGGAGGGAAAACTTATTTAATTTCCTGAAGCCTTATGATAAGCCTCTCAAGGGCTTTTACCTCATTACTAAGAGAGTCCCTTATTGCATCGCATCGTAAATACGCTTCCTGAAGGGTTGTATAATTTTTTATAATGTCTTCCCGCTGGGTGTCTAAATTTTTTAATTCTCTGCTATTGCCATTAAAATCTCTTGAGAAATTAGTAAGCACCGTAAGCATTCTAATCCAGTTCTGCACCTGTTCCATCTTTTCATGCCTCGGATACATCGACCGAAAGCGCCTAAACTCCCGCAGGGCTGCTTCGTAATCGGCAAAGGGATTATCATAATAAACATTGATATAACCGAGGCGGTACTGAGCGGTAGCGGCAATTTCCGGCTCCTTGCACTTGTCGCGGATATTGGTATAGTCCATCTTTGCTATCTCATAATTTCCGGTACGGAACAGGGAATCCGCATGGACAAGCTGCCTCCTGAAGTGGCTATACCGGACGATTGTTGTACTGGGGGCACACCGGGTATATATTAAAGCGGTTAATATACCGGGAAGAATACAAATAAGACATTTGCCTATTTTTATATATTTAAGCATTTCTCTTTTAGTCTGTGGATTTGTCAAGGTTAATCATCTGTTCGCCGCTTGATGTATAATCTTCAACGACAGGGTTTTTAATATCCCGTAATTTCCGCGTTACCTGTGAGATTCTCTCGGTCTCCTCTAAAATTGCCCTGATACGCTCCTTTGTATCTGCAGTAGCACCGCTTTCAATGGTCATTTCAAGGAACTGTGCATTTCCGGAAATAATCATCAGCGGATTATTTATCTCATGATTTACAGAAGCAACAATTTCTCCTATTGCCGCCAAACGCCGCTTTTTAATAAGCTCTTCCTGTGCTTTCTTTAAATCATAAGCCATATCAAAAAACGCCTCTGCAAGGTCTCCAATTTCGTCTTTAGGATACCCCTGCGGGTTAAAATCAAAATCACCCTTCGCAATGTTGCTTGCCGACTCTTTGAGCCTCCTTAATGATTTACTGATTGCGCGCGAGATGAGAAGGGCAAAGCTGATTGAAAAAATCGTCATACCCAGAAGGATCAGCTGGGTCAAGTTTCTCAAATTGTCAATACGCTGTCCAATTTCTTTGACACGTGCCTTATTTTGATTATCAATCATAGAATGTGTTACCCGCAACCCGGCCCTGAAATTACTGTCAGCAGTATCAATAATTGCGCTGATAAGTTTAGTTTTATCCTTGTCCTTGCCACTCTTTACAACTAAAAATTCGGCAAATCTCTCATTATAGTTTTTATTACTTTCGGCCACGTTCTTGTCAAGACTTACCCTCAATTCCTTTAGCCCGGGATCTATTGTATCATTATCCGAAATGATAGAATCTAAAACTATTATCGTTCTGATATCTGCAAGTACCGAATCTATCATTGATGTTACACGTTTCCCGGTTTCCTTGAAACTTTCAGCGGATTCCTCCAATCCTATTTCACTGAAAATAAGGCGGCTCTTGGCTTGGGTAACATGAAGGCTTGATATCTGCAGAAGTTTGTTTTTTATCTCATTCTGGCTTTTTAGAATCGATGCTATGTTATTAAGGGACGAGAACTTCGAGACAATGATAACGAAAAGTGCATTCAAACATATAATTACTAAAAAACCAAGGAATAGTTTCGTTGCAATATTAAATTTCATAGCCAAATGCTTAATGTAAAATAGTTAAATTGATCCTTAATCCTGATACTTCCCAAATGTATCGGCATGTTTAGTAATAGTGAGTTATACTAAAGCACAAGGTACAAATTTATTTGTATAATGAGTACTTACAAATAAATTTGCTAGTACGAATTATACCGATAAATCGGCACCTTGTCTCTCTTAAAAGAGACTCAATGTTATCAATTATATATACCTGATTTATTGCCAGCCATAATCACTACCGTCAGGGTAGC
>JAUXBV010000324.1 GCA_030619215.1 Fibrobacterota bacterium
ACGGAACAGGTACGAACCTTAGTTCCGCAATCAGACGTTATTTTATATAGATATATTCCATTTGGAATTATCTTACCACTGCTACTGGTACCGTCCCATGTAAGCGTATGGGAACCCGCTTTGACTCTACCTAGTGTTACACTGTAAATCTTACTGCCGTTCATATTAAAAACGTCAAACTGTACTTTCCCTGCACGAGGCAAACTGTATTTGATAGCTGTAGAGTTCTGAAAAGGATTCGGATATGCTTTACCAAGAGCAAATTTTGATATTTTATTATAGTTCTGAGCATCAATACCAGTTGGTCCCTCATAGAGATAAGGTTTACAATTGTGGTATGTTGCTGTAATATATACATCTCCTGAATAATCAGGCAGGTCTAAAGTCAGCTCGCCTGAAGCATCTGTAAAGCCAGAGCCAAGATACTCGTAATCATCTTTTTTAACAACGCCAACAAGAGCACCCTCAACAGGAGATGAGCCGTCTGTTATTTTAATATTAAATACTCCCTTTTCATCTATCAAATGCTCTGCCTCTAATTGAGGCAATGGCACAACCGTATAAGGAGCTACTTCAGGATCACCCCATATCATTGAATGTACAACATCAGAGCTGCTACTATTAACTTCGGATTTAGCATAAGTCTCAGCAGCACTTACATGCCAGATTCCTTCCTCAAACATACCTATCCATAAGTATTCTATCAGATCCTCCATTGTCATACCCATAGATACAGTACCTGATAGCATACCGAGAGCTCCTTTAGGATTATCAATGCTACCTTCACACATCAACGCTTCTGTAATGCAATAATAACGATCATATTCACCGTTATTACACCCAATACTGCTAATAAATGGTAATTTGCGTCCATTATCGAGACTGTTTTGAACTGTGCTTACTGAAAAACCCACGGAAGACATATACGTCTGGTTTCCATGACCTTTGTAACCCCAGAGAGAAAGGCCGTCATTAAAGTGCTCGGCTAATCCAGATCCGTTAAGACCACCTTCATAGAAAGCTTCTGCTTCTAATCCTCCATCCTTAAGAGTATTTGCCCATCTATCGGCTGTTGCATTACCTCCAAGTCCGTCACAGCCGAATGTTTCCGCTTTGTTAAACCAGTCTCCTTCTTCATAAGGCTCCATTTCATGCATAAGAATTTTCCATGTCTGGTATGTTAAATTATCAGGCTCGTCATCCTTACCTGTAATACGGCCAACATGAATATCCGGCACCCTGTCATTCGTTACACAACCGTACACATGATCTCGAGCCCCTCTACTATAGGGAGCAGGAACTACTTTATCACTACCTATAATGAAAAGGTACTCAACCGAATTTGGCCAGTTATTATAAGCATCTTCAAGCCAGGAATCAACTGTACTTGCATCAGAACCAACTGTGTCAACATCTACAACAACTACATCGTATCCTTTCCTCTTCTTCCAATTAATAAAATCTTCCACTGCTTCTAAAGTTGAGGAATTCCCCATAAACATATAACAACCAACATCTTCCTGCGTATTAGTTCTTAAAAGCTCTTTATCGAAGTTTAAAACTTTTTTATAAATAGGAATAAAGGTTCGTGTTATCTGATTGTACTTTCTATTTAATTCCCGCTCGCCTTTTTCATTGGTAAAATTAAGTCTTATTTTTACATTGGTTACTATAGTTACTTCCTGAGTTACCGGATTTACACGCACAGGATAAAACCACAACCTGGCAGCTCTTATGTCGCGTAATATCTCAATTGAAACAATTTTAATACTGAAGTTAGGATAGTATTCTGATTGATTATATACATTTTCATCAATCACATAAGGAGAAACATCTTCGCAAATAGTAGGAGGTTTCTGATATGGAAGGACCTTATACTTGCCCAATATTTGAGTTTTTTCACTTATTACTTCAACTTCAATCCTGCCTCTATTTGGTACCTTAACATATCTCCATATAATCGGCACATCAGGTTTACCGATTTCTCCATTGACACCTCCTCCTGTGGGAATTCTGAATTTCGAGCCGTATCCAAATTCAAACAGATAATCCTTTTCTATAGCAAGATCCGGAAGATTGAATTCAAGGATTACACTACTTTTGTCTGAGCTAATTAGATGTGCATTTTCTGCGGTACTATTACAGCGATAGACAGTCTCGCTACCACTATAAGCATAGAATGTGAGTAATAATGCGGGAAAAACATAACTAAACGCTTTCATATTGCCCCTCCAATGTTGACAAGGTTTATCTCTTTACAGAGAATGGTATGTCTCCCCCCCCGCTATTACTTTTTAGTCGGTTTTAATTCCTTTTTTCTCCTTTCTTCTAACGTATCGGGCCAAACACATATATTCCCCCCCGGGAAGTGGTGACCCATTTATTATTCTCTTCATCTACTATTATGGCAAACATCTCATAGGCATGAGATGAAATAATGCTCGTTTCAGAATTATAGCATTTCATTTTTGAACCGGAAAGCCCGAATACCCTTCCGCCCTCATAGGTGCCGAGCCATTTTATGTTATCCTGATCAATACCTATTGCAGAAACCGTATAATCATAATTCATGTGGTTGCCTGTATGAAAGAAGCTCCAGCTTGTCCCGTCATAGAGCGCAACTCCTCCGCTTCCACCAATCCACTTATTGTTGGCAGCGTCAATGGTAATAGAGAAAATAGCCTTGGTTAACAGGCTTGAATTATGCTCATCGTATATCGTCCAACTGCTGCCATCGAATCGTACCAGCCCGCCACCGTCAGTGCCGAACCATTTTATACCGTCATGGTCAATGGCAATGCAGTACACTTCAGGATGCGGCAGCGGTGAATTGGCAGTGGTATATACCTGCCACGCCGTTCCGTTATACATGGCAACACCGTTATCCGTGCCGATCCAGACAGCGCCGTCTGCATCAGCAACGATATCGAAAACAGAATCATTGGGCAGTGGTGAATTTATTGTGGTAAAGGTGTCCCATGCTATTCCGTCATATTTCGCAACACCGAATGTCGTACCGAACCACTTGGTGCCGTGTTTATCTATTGTTATTGACATAACAGTATCAGACAAAAGGCCGGAATTATTCTTATCATAGGTCACCCAGTTTCTCCCGCCGTACGCAACCGCTCCCCTGGCAGTACCGAACCATTTTAAACCGCTGCTGTCAATTGCCATATCCAATACAATATTGGTCGGCAGGCCCGAGTTGTCGCTTGAAAAGTGTATCCAGGTGACAAACGCTTCAAGCCACAGGGTCTCGTCAGAGGATACCGTAAAACTGTCAGTCAACCGGACCGGATTATTGGAGCTGTTGGCGAGCGTATAGTTCAGGGTCGGGTAACTGGCAGCAGGTACGGGACTAACATAAAGCACATTAAAACCGGTATCAAGCCAGCTCCCGCCTGACAGCTCTTTATAGATCCCCGTCCCTTCAAGGTAAACATAGCCGTCCGTTGTGTTCATTGTGTCCGGCATGACAAGCCTGATCGTTCCCGGCTCCTTCAGGGTAACCGATGAAAGATTGACCGTGTCCCTGTCGACCGTAACAAGGGGTTGAAACAGTTGCAGGCCCGTTCCCGGGTGCTTTGCCTGTATGTTGTAATTCCCTTTTTCAGTAAGCTTGACAATAAACACACCGTTTATATCGGTGGTACTGGTCATTAACGCGGGCAGGTCAGGGCTCCTTAGCGGTATATAATCCTTTGGAATGATCTGCACCACAACGCCCGAAGCATATACGCCATTTTCATAAACAACCGATCCGATAACAACCAGGTAATCAAATGCTTCAATAATAACCGTGTCTTTTGAAGGCACCGTAAAAAGATCCTTCAACTCAACAGGATCACCAGGATCATATTCAATTGTATATTGGAGCCTTTTAAACGTTGCAGCAGGAATGGAATCCAGGACCAGCGAATAGAGGCTGCCCTCAATTGAGCTGCCTTCTGAAACTTCACGAAAAATCGGCGTGCCCCGAATAAAAACATAGCCATTTACCGTATCAACCGTATCCGGCATGATAACATTAATCGCTCCCGGCTCGCTGAGCGTGTCAGGCAGCAGAAAGACCGTATCTTTTTCAAGCGTTATGGCCGGGTGAAACACCTGTTTGTTATTTGCCTGGTTGACAGCAAGGATATTATAGGCGCCGGGCGGCAGCGGGCTGAATACAAACTGCCCCTGCGAATCCGTTGTTGTAATCATCGAATCAGGTATAGCATCATCAGCAACAGGATTGTAATTTTCAGGAATAATGGTAACCTCAGCACCTGATGCACCTGAGCCGTCACTGTTATGGATATACCCGATAACGGTTTCAGTGCCCCCGCCTTCACTGGTCTGCACCGGCTGGGAACATTTAAATCCTATGAAAACAATTAATAACAATACAATAAATGTGTTGATTACTGTCCGCATAACTATTTTTCTTCCCACTTCAGTTTTGAGAGAGGAAAAAACTGGTAATTCAGTTGATACACCCGATCCGGAACCCTGTCTTTCTCTGCAATGCCAAGCAGCTTCTTACGGAAGTTTGCTATCTCCTCCTTCATGGTGCTATAGGTATCTTCTGAAATACCGAGGGTCAGTGTAGACATGTCAATCTGTTTTATCTGATTTTTATCGTAAGCGCCTTTTGCCATGTCTATCATCGTTTTTTGAAAGTTCATAATATTGAGTAAGGTAACACGCTTATCTCCCTGTGGATATCCGGTTGTAATAACCGGATCGCACCTGCGATAATAACCCATTTTATCCTTTTCAATCAAATTAAGTTTTTCAAGGATTATGATCGCTTTTTTTGCCTGGTCAGGGCGTATCGAAGGATTCAATGCATTGGCAAGCATGTGATAATCGTCTTTAAATCTGACATACGAGAGAAGCTCACGAATAGCTACATAATACCATTTTGAAAAATATTCATATTGATCGGATAACAGCTTATACGCCTTTGAATCATAGGAGGCCATCATCTTTTTAAAATAGAGCCTCTTCTCTTCAATTGTCTTGGATTCATTGAAGTAAACCATATACTCGAAGTATTCAGCTTCTTTCTTATTATGCTTAAGCGCTTCGGAGA
>JAUXBV010000169.1 GCA_030619215.1 Fibrobacterota bacterium
GGAAGCGTGTGCGGAAGCGTGTGCGGAAGCGAGCGGAGGGCATGAGATATTTTATATTGTAAATATTATTTAATCCTCATTTATTCTGACTCTTGAATTCTGACTACTGTAAGATAAAAAGGAGAATAGCATGAAACTGAAACAGATATCCGTATCGATTGAGAATTGCCAGAAGCGGTTATATGAAATAACAGACGCAATCGGTAAAGCCGGTATTAATTTGCGGGCAATGAATCTTGTTGACACAGGCGATTTTGGCTTGCTGAGGCTTCTGGTCTCTGATGTTCCGAAAGCTCGGCGCATTATGATGCGGATGCAGATGCCTGCACGCGTGGATGATGTCGTTGCAGTTGAGATTGAGGATAAGCCGGGAAGCCTGGCAGAACTGCTTAAACATTTGTTGGATGCTGATGTTAAAGTGATGTATACCTATGCGTTGACAGAATTCACTCCGGGTACGGCAGTAATGATCTTTCGTTTCAACGATAATGATAAGGCGATAGAGGTGCTGCAGGAGAATGAGATAAAACTGCTTGATGCCAAAGATTTCGGCATAAAAAAGTAAAATAAGATACGATATACTAATAAAAATATGCGGGAGGCTATCCCATGAAAGAGAAATCCGATTTTAATCCTCGAAAATTTGCAGTTATAGGGGCAGGGCCGGTTGGTTGTACTGCAGCGGCCTTTTTAGCAAAAGGAGGATTTGATGTAACACTTTGTGACATTATCCCCGAACTGGTAAAGCCGGCAGCTGAAACCGGAATTATGATTGAAGGTGTTGAAAATTTTCTACAGCCTGTTTCACGGACCTGTACCCATGTTGACGAGCTTGCTGACATCAAACCTGACGTGATTATAATAGCTGCAAAGGCAAATGCACTTCCTCTGATTGCTTCCGCTATTGAAAGTTTTTATAAAGAAGGTATGTATGTCGTAAGCTGGCAGAATGGTATAAACACCGAACATGAGATAGCTGAAACCTTGGGTAAAAAGGCGGTAATACGCGCTGTTGTCAATTACGGATGCCAGCTTGTCAAGCCCTGCCATGTTAAAATAGCGTTTCACCACTACCCGCATTTTATTCAGGAGCTTGATCCTCTGTCAAAGGAAGCTGCGGAATCGATCTGCAAAGCCCTCAATAAGTCCGGACTTATAACGGAACACACAGATCAAATCGTTTCGATTGTATGGCGTAAATCCATAATGAATGCATCAATGAATCCCGTGTGTGCCGTGACAGGGCTGACCATGTCCGAAACAATGAACGACCCGATAATTTTCCAGATCGTCAGCTCGCTTCTGAAAGAGTGTATAAAGGTTGCAAGGGCAAATGAAATTACCGTGGGATGGGATTACTATCCCAATGCAATTGAATATCTACACAACGCAGGAAATCATAAGCCCTCAATGCTTCTGGATATGGAGAATAATAGAAAAACAGAAATAGATTTTTTAAACGGCAAGTTTATCGAATTCGGCAGCCAGGCTGATATAGACACTCCATATAATAGTACCATGAGGGCATTGGTAAAGGGGTTGGAATCCAAGCAAAAATAATCCAAGCAAAAATAGTGTGAAAGTATATTACCGGATCTGGTTAACAGACTTTATCAAATAAGCGATATTAATAAGCCGTACGCAAAAGTAATAACATGCCGATAATTTTACGGAAATCTTCAATATCCCAATTAAACCTGCGATTTATACATATTTTTATTATATTTCTACGTAGAATGTAAAATTAGGCGTGTCTTATGAATTGCAATAAAAATAGGGTAGAGTTTAATTATATTGGAATAGAAAGTTCCCGATATTATCCATTGTTAATTTTTTTGTTTTATTTAGATGTCAACTGGTTATGCCATTATTTCTTCGTTGTTTAGAAGAAAAGAATATATTTATTTTGGTTATTTGAATAGAAAGTTGTTATATTAATCTTATATAAATAATCGCCAACAACGATTATAACTATTATTAGGAATATCTTCAATTGTTAAAAACATTTTATTAACTCCATACCATTCGCATATAAAGTTTTATCTTGACAGGTAATATTTTCAATTAGGGTAAAAGTGTAAATACTTTTTTAATATATAGTTTTATTTAAACATTTTTGGAGGGGCCTTATGACTCGGTGGAGGATCGTGAATGGGATACTATATTCTTTTACTCCTCTTCTTATACTTTTATATTGCTCTTTTAACCCGAACTATCCTGATAATTCCGGTAATAATGGCAACAACGTTACAATAGTCATTGAGAACGGGGATGATGTTGAAATTGTCGAGGCTGTTGTATGCGCATCCGATTTGGATGACAGCATCCATTTCTATCAGCACCTTAAAAATAACAAACTGAATTTCAAGGTCGAAAAGGGAGATGCCAGGGAGTTTACTGTTAACGGCTATGTCTCCAATGCCTGGCGGTATACCAAAAGGTTTATTGCTGATATCGGAGAAGACGATACTACATTTGTCATAACACTGAAACAAATCGAAGGGCCTGTACCGGATGTACCTGTAAATATTGTTCTGGATCTGTTGCCTGATAATATCGTTAAAATTACCTGGGATGCATGCAGCAGGGCAAACGGTTATAACGTTTACCGGAAAAAGGATAATATTGATGATATAGAGAAGATAAGATCAGTCGAGAACGCTGAGTTGCTTGACAGTAATGTCCTTGCTGAACATATTTATCATTATGCGGTTTCTGCATATAATGCAACCGGCGAATCTGATAAATCTGACTTTATTCCCATTACGATCCCTTCGAGCAATGAGGTACCTCAAACTCCGCAGAATGTAGAAATAGTTGACAGTTCGGGAACCTCGATAACAATGGTATGGGACAGGGTCGTTGGCGCGGCTTTTTATAATATGTATCGAACAATTGGCAGCGGTACACCCAATGAGCTTATTGCCACAATTGACAGCACAAGGTATATAGACCAGGGGCTCACTCCGGTAACCCTTTACTCGTATGCTGTTTCAGCAAAGAACAGTATCGGTGAATCACAGAAATCTGCGAAGGTATCGGCCACAACCCTTACTCCAAAACCGGAAGTACCACAGAATGTTACCGCAACTACCCTGTCTGACAGGAGTATAAAAGTTACGTGGGAAGAGGTTGCCTATGCTGATGAATATGAGATATATAGAAGTTTGAGTGAGACAGGCAGTTATGAGCTCGATGATATATCAGATGTAAATTCATTTATCAGCTCCGGCCTTGAAACGGAAACGGTATATTATTATAAAGTAAAAGCAAAAAATGCAGCAGGCACTTCAGGTTTCTCAGAGTTTGATTCTGCAAAGACACTTCCGGAGATAGTTGATCCGCCAGAAAAGCCGGCCAATGTAACAGCCAAGGCTCTCTCACCCTATGTAATACAGATATCCTGGCCGATTGTTGCCAATACATCCAGTTATAACATTTATCGCAGCAACAGCTCATCAGGGCCCTTTAACAAAATTGCCGGCCCCCTTGACACAGTATATAATGACTCGGGCCTCTCGGAAAATACAACCTACTATTATGAAGTTTCGGCGGAAAACAGCGGCGGAGAGTCCGGGCATTCTGATGTGGTATCTGCAAAGACAATGATTCTTATTACAGTACCCGCGGGGTTTGAGGGAGAGGCGCTTTCATCATCAGAAATTGAATTAACCTGGAACAGTGTCGCGGGAGCTGATGAATACCGGGTAGTCCGTTCGCTTTCCCAGGGTGGAACGTATGATGAGATTGCGTTGGTTGCACAAACCGACTTTACCGATACCGGCCTTGACGCTAATACAACCTACTATTACAAACTGTCTGCAAAGGGCTCTTCCGGGGAATCCGAGCAGACAGATCCTGTCAGTGTTACCACAAAGATGCCGGTGCCCGATACACCGGACGGCCTGACTGCGGAAGCTTTGTCATCCTCTGAAATCAAGGTAGATTTTAATACGGTAAGCAGCGCCGTGGCTTATAACATCTATTTTTGCGAAAGCCCGCCAAATAATTTTACACTACTTACCACTGTGGGATCGGGAACCTATACCCATACCGGCCTTGAACCGGAGACAGAGTATTTCTATAAAGTATCGGCGTATAATGACGATGGTGAGTCGGAACTGTCCGACAGCGTATCAGCAACGACATTAGCTGCCCCTCCTGATACTCCAACAGGTGTGGGAGCAACGGCCCTTTCCTCTTCTGAAATACAAGTTACATACAACTCGGTATCGGATGCTGACGGATATATTATTTATCACAGCTTATACGCCACCGGACAATATACAGCGCTTGATTCAATCTCTCAGACTACCTATACTCACGATAGCCTCGAAGCAAATTCAACACACTACTATAAAGTATCTGCGTATAATGACGTAGGAGAATCCGAATTGTCAGATACGGTTTATGCTACAACCAAATCAAATAAAGTAGCCTATATTACCGATTGTCGTGAGTGTGGGAGATGTGATAATTATTGTGATGTTGGAGCAATTAAGTATCAGGGTGGAACCTATGTTGTGGACACCGATCTTTGTGATGGTTGTGGTGATTGTATTTCATCATGTCCCTATGATTATATAATATTAGTGGATGCATTTGAAAAGGTAAAGACGTGGATTAAGGATTTGTTTACAGGAGAAGAGAGGAAATAAAACACTGAAGAATAGTAACATTAGGAAACAGCATTTATAAATGATTAAAACAAAGCACAGCAGAAAATTTCATAGACATGCCAGGAATGTTTTTCTGACACTCTGTGCTGCCGTTGTGTTTTTTTCACTAGCAGGGTGCATTGATACAGCAGTAAAGGAGCCGGGCGATAGGGTCTACCAGATAGATTACAGCAAGTGCCCCGGATGCGGCTTATGCGTTAAACCATGCCCGGAAAATGCCATCAGCGAGCATGAGCTTGAGGGTGAATGGGTCGTGATTATTGACCCTGACAAATGCATCGGGTGCGGGGAGTGCGTTCCTTACTGTGATTTTGATGCGCTCATAAAAGAGTACCGGCATTAGAATCTATGTCTGAAACAAATACCCTGCTGTTCGCTGGGCTTGGCGTTTTTTGCGTATTTATTTCAGACCTAAAGACTATAGTCCTGCGATTAGCAGGGTTCTTATCCAGCTTGGCTGGATTAATTACATGCGTGGTATCATCCCAAAGTTACATACATCCATTATCTATTTATCAATGAATCGAGAGGCATATTTATGGCACGAATTATCGGAGTGTTCACGTTAATCCTCTTTCTTACCATCGGCATTTACAGCGCTTCAAAAAAGAAATATGAAGTTCTTTCATACAAATGCGTCGGGTGTGCCGATTGTATTGACGTTTGCCCGAAAGATGCAATTACCCTGAAAAGAGGTAAAGCTGTTATTGATCCCCAAAAGTGTATCGGATGCAGTCAGTGTGTTTATATTTGTTCTTTTTTTGCATTACGCGCCTATGAAAGCAGTGATAATATTGCGAGAGCAGAAGGCGCAAAAACAAAAAAAAGAGAAAGAAGAAAAAAACCTGCAAAGCAAGCCTCAAAGAAATATTCAGTCGTCGATGAACTGGAGAAAATTGCAAAACTTAGAAAATCCGGAGTTATAACTGAAGAGGAATTTATAGAGGCTAAGAAGAGACTGCTTGCTCAAATAAAAAAGTGATGTTTTAAATACTAACTGTCAACAAAGAGGAAAAACAATGCGAAAAGTTAATAATTATTTTATCCTGATTTTTTTTCTGTTGTTTGCTTATATGGGATGTAGTCCTACTTCGGACAGCGCAACGATTTCTATTGACCGGAACCAATGCATCGGCTGCGCAAAATGTATCGGCGTGTGCAAAGCCGATGCCATACGTATCCTTTCAAACAAGGCGGTGATCGATC
The DNA here is from genome assembly GCA_030619215.1 of Fibrobacterota bacterium. Taxonomy (GTDB): domain Bacteria; phylum Fibrobacterota; class Chitinivibrionia; order Chitinivibrionales; family JANQEN01; genus JAUXBV01. The sequence goes on from JAUXBV010000169.1 coordinate 5,886, forward strand.
CGTCAAAATGTATAAAATGCGGCAATTGTGTGGAAATCTGTCCGGTCAACGCAATTTATTAGAGTATCATGAAAATAATCGTAAAAATACTGTTTATTATTTGCATTGCAATACCCTGTTTTGCAAACCTTCAGTTTGAGATAAAGAATTATATCATCCATGCGGAAGAGGATCCGGTTGGCGACCAGGCGCGTTCGCGGCGTATCTGGAATTTTGACAGTAACATATTCGCATCGCGGAATTCAACACCGGACCTCCTGTGGTACTTTAACCATCGCCTGGATGGTTCAACCGTACACATGGCATTACCTGAAAGAATAATACCGCTTGTCAGCCATACCGCGCTTGGTATACAATATGATAAAAACATTTTATATCACGTCGGAATGACCAATGATATTCTCGGGCGTACCTCCGCTATCAGGCCGCAATACTTTTCAACGGTCGATTCAACAATGACACAAAAACTTCTTAACGGTATAAACATGCGATGGGAGGCCGATGCAAAGAAAGTTGATTTCTTAGCAGACCTTAACTATTTCAGGCTTAATTACGACCTTGGTTACGATGATGATGAGGTTACCAAATCAGTTGATGATGATTTATGGGCGGAAATAGCCTTTGCTCTCAAACCTTCCGAGAGTTTCAGGATCGGGGTCGGCACCTTTTTGAAAATGGACTTTAACGCCTCAGGCGGTTATGACTATGGCGATCATTATATAGGGCTTATGGGAGACCACACCATTAAACTGAAGAGGGCAAGAAAATTATTCCTCGACTGGCAGGTCGCCGAGCATTACCGTATCAGCGAAGCTCTTTATTATAAAGGAGATGCTGAAGGGTTTGCAACGGTAATCTACCTTAATCCTGTGTTAAAATTAAGAAATAAGGTCTATTTGAAAGGAAATGTAAAGCTTGACCTGTCAAAGAAAATGCAGAAGCAATGGTATGAGTTTACCTTTCGAAAAGCATGGAAAGGCCAGACAGCCCTTGACCTGAATTACTGGACTGTTCCCGGCTCATACTTTCCGCGCCGGGGAGCCGGAGCAAGAATGGCACTTTACCTGGGAAGATTCGGACTGATACCGGACATACAGATTTACTGGCGCTTAAATAGAGATACACAGAAGTATGGTTACTACCGCACAACCGCCTCCCTGGAAACACTGCTCAATTTAAACCGCGTTGATATTTTTGCAGGATATACCTACACCTATTTCAAAGACCTTAACGATTATGATCCCCTTGCCAGCAGGGGAGCACTAAGTCGGAGGCCAAGCGGTCTTAGGA
>JAUXBV010000102.1 GCA_030619215.1 Fibrobacterota bacterium
AGTCCTTTAGGGCTACGGCATTATTGTAGTAAATAATTTTTTTAACCCTAAATTCTACTCTGTATCTCTATGGCTAACCTCTTTTCATTTTTTAAACTATAATTATATTTATCTTTTCTCTGTGCCTCTGTGTCTCTGTGGCTAATCTCTTCTTACTGCATCTGCTTCCTCAGAAACGTCGGCACATCCATATCATCTTCGTAATGAGAAATCACCTGTCCTTTTGAAACGAAGATCTTCTGCTCCTTCGGCTGAATAATCCCTGTTTTAATAACAGGTATTTCTAATGGATTTGCATTATCCTCAGCCTCATTGTTACCACTCCCGGAATCTGCCTCCGGTGCTGTTTCAGGAACAGTCATGACAGTGGTATCTTCTCCACTATTCTTATTATCCGGCGACGCAAGGGCTTCTATTTCTTTCGTCTCTTTCATCTCGTGTTTCTCAAGTACCTTCATTTTCGGTGCTGCATCTTCTTTCTTCTTTGCGTCAAATTGAATTGACACCTGCTCCACTTCCGTATCTTGACAAATAACCCGCTTCGCAATTTCTATCGGAGTTGAAGCCTTTTTCACCGGCTTCGGCGCCATTGACACGCCCTCCTCATTGAAACCGGTCGCAATAACTGTGACCTGTATCTTTCCGTTCAGTTCAGGATCGCTAACCGCACCGAATATGATATTTGTTTCAACCTCTTCTCCAACTGCGTCATAAATTGTCTGTATGGCTTCCCCGACATCGTACAGTGTCAGGTCTTCACCGCCGGAGACATTAACCAGTATGCCCTTCGCTCCTGCAATGGAAACATCGTCCAGCATGGGGCTGTGAATCGCAGTATCAGCAGCCAGCACGGCGCGGTTATCACCCTCTGCTATACCGCTGCCCATTATCGCGTCTCCCATGCCCTTCATTATCGTTTTCACATCCGCGAAATCAACATTAACGAGCCCGTGCTTTGAAATCAAATCGGATATTCCTTTCGTAGCACTATGTAAAACCTGGTCCGCGGTTTTGAAAGCGTCGATCAGGGACGTATTACGGTCAACGATAGATAACAGCTTCTGGTTCGGGATGACAATAATGGTATCCACACTGTTTCTTAAATCATCGATTCCTTTCCGCGCGTTCTTATCACGTATTTTCCCCTCAAAAAGAAAAGGGCGTGTGACAATTGCGACGGTCAGGATATCCATTTCCCTTGTGATATCGGCAATGACGGGCGCCCCGCCGGTACCGGTACCTCCGCCCATTCCCGCGGTGATAAAAACCATGTCCGCGCCTTCAACCTCATCAGCGATTTTATCCCTGTCTTCCTCCATGGCGATCCTGCCGATCTCCGGATTCGCGCCTGCGCCAAGGCCCTTGGTAATCCTCTCGCCGATCTGTATCCTTTTGGTGGCTCTATTATTGTCAAGGGCCATTGCATCGGTATTAACCGATAAAAACTCAACCCCGGAAAGCCCCTCTGCAATCATACGGTTTACCGCATTGCCTCCGGCGCCACCGATACCGATAACCTTCATCTTGGCTACGGTATCAAACTGCTCATCAAATTTAAACTCCATGTGACCTCCTTATGGTTTTTAGAAAAATTCTTTTATCCAACCTTTCATTTTTTCAAATATTTTTTTAAAAACGTCATCTCCCGCAAAAGGCTTTTTCTCTTTGCCTTTTTCAGAAGATTCTATCGCGTATTTACAAAGGCCGACTCCGGTTGCATGTATCGGAGAGCTTGCCGCCTCGGTCAGTCCCCCGAATCCTGACGGTATACCGATTTTTACCGGCATCTCAAATATCCTCTCGGAAAGCTCCTGCATCCCTTCCATAAGCGCGCCGCCGCCGGTTATAACAATACCCGCTCCCAGCATTTCCGCAAATTCCGTCCGTTTTATTTCCCGCAGGGCAAGTGAAAGGATCTCTTCCACCCTTGGTTCAATAATTGACGATAATACTGCCCTGGAAACCTCCCGCTGCTCCCTCCCGCCAACTCCGGGCACATTGACATATTCGTTGTTTTTTACAAGCGGTGAAAATGCGCAGCCGAACTGTTTCTTGATCTCCTCCGCTTTGTCTATTGGTGTGCGGATACCGATAGCGATATCTTTTGTCACATACTCTCCGCCCAGCCCAACGACTGCGGTGTGGCGAATGCTGTCCTCCGAATATATCGCTATGTCAGTGGTGCCGCCCCCCATCTCAATAAGGGCAACGCCCAGTTCTTTCTCGTCATCCTCCAGCACCGAATAACTTGAAGCGAGCGGCTCAAGCACAAGGTCAATGACCTTCAAGCCGGCCTTATCAACACTCTTATAAATATTCTGGGCGCTGGTCACGGCTCCGGTAATAATGTGCACCTGTGTTTCCAGCCTCACTCCGCACATTCCCACCGGGTCCTTAATACCTTTCTGGTCATCAACGATATATTCCTGTGCAATGACATGGAGTATCTCCCGGTCCATTGGAATGGATATTGCCTGGGCATTTTCAATCGCCCTTGCAACATCCTGCCTTGTTATTTCGTTATTTTCTCCTTTTGTCGCAATAACCCCCCTGCTGTTTATCGCCCGTATATGGTCTCCTGCAACGCCGACATATACCTCAGTAACGTCAATGCCTGCCATGAGCTCCGCTTCTTCGACAGCTCTCTGAACGGAGCGGACGGTCTTGTCAATATTAACGACAACCCCTTTTCTCAGCCCGTCAGACGGGGAAACCCCTACTCCAATGATCTTTATTTCCCCATTGCTGTCAACTTCTGAAATTATACACGCAACCTTTGTTGTACCGATGTCAAGACCAACAAACACATTATTACTCATTTTTACCTCCAAATACGTTTTTATCGTTTCTCATACCTTTTTCCCAAGTGTATATTTTACCGGACAAATGCGATATTGTTATAGCAGAGATTAATATGTCCCGGTGTTTTTTCGGCCGTTCCCTCCATTGTTCTTAAAATCTCGCATAAATTATTCAGGCCTACCGCAATAGTACCGCTATTTAGCGCCACATTTACCGGTATCGATTCAAGCCTGATTCGAACGATATCCTTTTTACTGAAATCAATCTGTGCTATCCCCAGCGGAATACCTTTATCAATCCTGTTTACCTCCTCGAAAAAACCATTCATCCGCATAAGCCCTTCCCCGGTTAACCTGCGGGTAGTACCGTCAATAACCGTATCCTTCAAGCCGGATATCACCGGTACGTTCCAATACGTATTGGGCTTTAAAGGCCACAAAAAGCCGGTGCGGTCGGTCATGTAAACCGATCCTATGTTTACAAAGGCAATGGGTTTGCGCTCATAAACGGTAATCGTTACCGTATTGGGGATCTTACGCCTGATACTCACCTTTTCAATACAGGGAATTTTTTGTAGTTTCTTCCTGATGTCGGACATTTTCAGATCCAGCATAAAAACACCTTTTTCAATGGACGCAAGAGAAAGTACTTCAGAGGTATTGACATGCTTATTCCCGTTCACGGTAATATTCTCTATTTTCAGAAAGTCAAATTTATCAATATAGGCAATCGCTTTTTTAGCGCCCCAGAATCCGGCAGCAGCCACTACTGACAGGAGAAACACTACCTTTAAGCAGGTGAAAAGCAGTTTCTTGCTGCCGCGATGTTTTTTCGGCGCCTTTTTTCGCTTTTCAGCGATTTTCTGACGCTTATTTGCTCCTATCCTCTTCTTAGCCATTTTTTATCTCATTTAAAATTTTTTCGCCTGCTTTCCAGATATCACCCGCCCCCATGAGAATAACCCCGTCACCAGGCTCCAAAAGGGGTACCAATAGTTCAGCCAACTTGTCTACAGAACTGACATAATGAACGTTCGCATGATCTTTCTCCCACATTTTTTCAATGATGTCAGCGCTTTTAACGCCGTTGAGCGGCTCCTCCCTGGCCCGGTAAATCTCTGTAACTACGGCCACATCAGCCCTCATAAGGCTTTCCGCAAATTCATTGAGGAAATCCCTTGTCCTGGAGTAAAGATGCGGCTGGAAAACCGCAACGAGCCGCTTGAATCCCACATTCCTTGCGGCAGCCAGGGTCGCCAGAATCTCGGTCGGGTGATGAGCATAGTCATCGATTACCGTTATCTCCTTTTCCGTGCCAATGATCTCAAAACGGCGTTTGATACCGGTAAAGGAGTTGAGACTGTTTTTTATAACCTCAAAGGGAACGTTCATCTCACATGAAACGGCAATTGCGGCAAGAGCATTGCGGACGTTGTGCAGCCCTGTCAGGGGAAGGTCAATAAAGCCAAGGGCCTCCTTATTTTTAATAACGTCAAAATGGGTGGTACCCTTTTCGAAAGTAATATTCTCTGCCTGGTAATCGGCTGTTTTTGAGGTGCCATAGGTAATTACAGTTCTGTCAATATTCGCATACATCTGTGAGGCACCGCGATCATCTTTACATAGTACGACCGTCCCATCGGCAGGAACTCTCTTTACATATTCGGTAAAAGCATTTTTTATATCGTTTAAGTCTTCATAAACATCCAGATGGTCCCTCTCGATATTCGTCACAACGGCCATTGCCGGAAACATCCTGAGAAAAGAGCGGTCATACTCATCCGCCTCGGTAATCAGTAATTTACCGTTTCCAATAATTGCGTTTGACTTGCTCTCTCTAAAGGCTCCTCCCACTATTACCGTCGGATTCTTACCCGCATCCTGGAATATATTCCCAATCAGGGAGGTGGTTGTAGTCTTTCCATGTGTACCCGCGATACCGATACTGAAGCTCTCCTTCATAATATTACCTAGCATGTCGGCTCTCTTCATAACGGTAATCCCCTGTTTCCGGGCATGTACGAGCTCGTTGTTGGCAGGGTTTATTGCACTGGAATAAACCAGGATTTCACAATCCTTAACAAGTTCAGGTACATGGTTATACTGAATCTTTATACCAAGTGACTCCAGTCTCTCTGTGGCAAAACTCTTCTCCTGGTCACTGCCAGTTACCGCGTATCCCCTGCTGTGCATAACCTCAGCCAAAGGGCACATTCCTGCGCCGCCAATCCCGACAAAGTGAACTCTTTTTCCTTTATCTTTCATCTTTAGTTCCTTTTGGATTGTAACTGTTCCAGGATCTTTTCAGCTATTACAGCAGCTGCTCCCTCGGGTGAATTATCCAATGCCTTCCGACTCATATTTTCGTAATATTTTTTATCCGCTAACAGGCTATTAAGAGTTTTTTCGACTCCCGCTCCACAATTTTTATCCTGGGCAACCCTGATACCCCACCCTGCATTTTGCACATGAGCGGCATTCATCCACTGATGATTTTCAGCGGCCCACGGCAGCGGGATCATTATACAGGGGAGCCCGAAATAGGCGATTTCATTCAGGGTGGAGGCGCCGCTGCGGCAAATGACAATATTTGATACCGCATAATAGGGATACATATCATCTATGGTTTCAAAGATGAATGAATTTGTATATTCACTGAACTGTTTTACAATTTTTTTATATGAAAAGCTGCCGGTCTGCCATAGTAGTTGTGTCCCTTTACTTACCATTTTTTTCATTGGAGGTATCAGGCATTCATTCATGGATGCGGCACCCTGGCTTCCTCCGCAAATAAAAACCGTTACTTTCGTTTTATCAAAGTGCTGAGGATACTCAAAGGTATCAAATGAATTTTCAACTGTTCTGATGGGTGTGCCGGTGATTTCGCACTTTCCCTTTAACTTATATTTCCCGCTGAGCGGGTACCCTAAAAACGAGCTCTCAGCTTTTGATGAAAAGATACGGTTAACAAGTCCCGGGACACTGTTCTGCTCCTGCAGGAAGTATGGTATTTTATTCTGCCGGGCCGCTGCCAGTACAGGGGCACAGACATACCCCCCAAAAGCAGCCACAGCATCGGGCCGGTTTTTCCTGAACATGCTGTTCATACGGCTGAAAGCCCCTATAAAATCTCTAATAGCAAGTAAGCTTGAAAAACTCAACTTCCTCTTTATCCCCCTGACATCAAGTATTGTTATGGAAATATTATTTTTTTCACATAATTCCTTTTCCCTGTTTCTGGATGTACCGATCCACAACAGTGACAAATCGTCACACTGCTTTCCCAGCTCCAGGGCAACCGAAAGTGCCGGAAAAATATGGCCGCCTGTGCCGCCTGCTGCAATAACAATATTCATCGTGTCCCGCGCTTCTTTGTAGAAGGTTTAACATCCTGTGACTGGCTTGATATATTCAGTAATATTCCCATACTGCTCATAGTAAAAATCAGGCTCATCCCGCCGTAGCTCAGAAACGGCAGGGGGATACCCGTTGTCGGTACAATCCCGGTGTTGACGAATGAATGAAGAATGACGTAAATGCCGAGCATAAGGCTCAGGCCAAAGGCCATAACCTGGCCCATTTTATCGGGCGCCCTGGATGCAATGCGCATTCCCCGGTATAGCAGAATGCTGAAAATAAAGAACATAACCATAAGGCCGACAAATCCGATCTCTTCGCCAAGGATAGAGAAGACAAAGTCCGTATGCGGCTCTGGAAGATAAAAGTATTTCTGTTCACCCTGTCCGATGCCAACACCAAAGAGGCCGCCATGGCCAAGGCCGATCAGCGATTGATACACCTGGTATCCCACACTGTCTTTCATATCTGCCATGTTCAGAAATCCCATCAAACGCTGCTGCCTGTACGGTGAAGTAAGTAACGATATTATTACCAATGGAATAAAGGCACAAACGATTCCAAGGAGATGCAAAATCCTGGCACCCGATACGAACAGGAGGCACAGCCCGATACAACCGATTATAAGGGCTGTGCTGAAATCAGGTTCAACTATGATCAAACCGCAAATAATACCGATTTTAATAATCTGCTGAATAAAGATACCGCCCTCCCTGATGCGCTCACCAAGTTTATGTACCTGCATAGCCAAAGTGATAATCAGAACAATGCGGGCGAATTCGGAAACCTGAAAACGTATGAATCCCAGGCTGATCCAGCGCTTTGCACCGTTGATTGCTGCGCTGTCCGGTAAAGCCAGAACATAAATAAGCATAATCACAGTCATGACATAGGCAACGTTACTGTATTTACCGATAGTATGATAATCTATGTTAATAAACACAAAGAAACAGACGAGGGCAAGAAGCACGCGAACGATATGGCGGGCAAGGAAAAAGTCAGAGCCGCCGAATTTATGCTGCGCAATAGCAAAGGATGAGCTGTATACAAATACGATACCAAAGCCCATCATTAACAGGGTAAGAAGAAATATCACCTTATCTATTTTTGCAATCCTGTCAATCACTCTTTAACTGCTCCCCTCTTCCAGCTCATTAACCAGTTTCCTGAATTCATCACCCCTCTCCTCAAAACTTGAAAACATATCAAAACTTGAACATCCGGGAGAGAGTATAACGACATCACCGCTGTTTACCATGCCTGATATTTCCTCAAGCGCCTCTTTTAATGATTCGACTTTCTTGATCTCAGCGATATCTTTCCATTCTTTCATAATCCTGCCTGCAGCCTCGCCTATCAACCGTACACTTTTAGCATTCTTTTTAACAGATTCATAAATAGAGGAAAAATCACACCCTTTATCTTTTCCTCCGGCAATGAGATGCACATTTGAATCGAATGCATTAACGGCACATTCAACAGACTCTGCTGTGGTTGCCTTGGAATCGTTGTAATAGGTAACGCCATTTATTTCTCTTATAAACTCCATGCGATGGGGCAGGCCCGCAAATTCAGTGAGGCCTTTTGTGATTGCTTCATTATCAATACCGACAATCTTAGCCATTGCTGTTGCTGCGCAGGCATTACCGATATTATGTTTCCCCTTTATTTTCATTGAGCTGATATCAGCGATTCCTTCCACCTTTTTATCAAACCTGCCGTACAGGTGTGATCCGAAGCACCATACACAGCTCGCGTCCTTAATGTTCATACCAAAAAAAACTATCCTTACCTTGCCGTTCATATTCTGCGCCCAGGTTACAAGATTTTCATCTTGAGCATTAAGGACCATCGTGTCCTCTCCAGCCATATTTTGAATAATCGATTTCTTTGCGGAATAGTAATCATCTTCCGATTCATAGCGGTCAAGGTGATTCTTCATCAGGTTTAAGACAACAGCAACCCGGGGCCTGAACAGCTCGATATTTTCCAGCTGAAAACTGCTGATCTCTGCTGCGATAAAACCCTTCTCAGATATTTTCGGAGCCTCCTGAATTATCGGTGTTCCGATGTTTCCCGCAACAGCATGCTCCTTTCCTGCCGCATCAAGAATTGAGCCGAGCAGCTCAACCGTGGTGCTCTTTCCAGTTGACCCTGTGACAGCCAGGAAAGGCGCTTTACTATGGCGATATCCAAGCTCTATTTCCGGCCAAACCGGTATCCGGGCTTCTCTTGCCTTATTGAGAATCCGTATATCAGAAGGTATACCGGGAGACAGGACAACCAACCCGCACTCAAGCACTTTCTCCGTATGGCCGTCCGCCTCGTGCGGTACATCAGCCATCCCATTTGATGCGAGGATAAAATCAAGCTCATCCGAGGTGCATGACTCACTGATAAAGATTGAAATACCTTTTTCCAATAGAAATTTGGCAACAGCTATGCCACTCCGTCCTGCACCCAATATGGCAACTTTTTCAGGAAGCCACTCTCTTGATTTCGTGTTTTCCATGCTGTTTACCATTTTCCCTGTATCCAAAAAAAAAATCAATCACTAAAACTTATTAAACACAACTTCAAGCCCCACACCTCTGGAGCCCTTTA
>JAUXBV010000475.1 GCA_030619215.1 Fibrobacterota bacterium
CTCCTAACTTTGGCAATGTTTAAGAAAAATAATTTGCAAAACAGATATATGATATATAATATATTACAAAAAGAGTGGGAAATCAAAAAAAATATAAAAATTATCTTATGGGAACTTATAAAAATTTAGAAACTCGAAGTGACACTGTAAATACTTTATATAGGTGCTCTTATTAATTTACATGATACAAAGCGGCTTTTTAATATATGAAGAAAATATTGAGGAGTTCAATTATTATTGAGTAATTGCATAGAAAAACCTCCCTGTTTTCATAAGGGAGGTTTGTTAATGATATTTTATCAACGTTATTAGAAGATTGGATTACCAGCTAGGTTTACGCTTTTCTAAAAAAGCGCCCATACCCTCTTTTGGCTGACCGCTTGAGAAGCAGAGGCCGAATGCATCAGCTTCGTAATAGCTGCCGGCTTGCAGATTGCAATCAATACCGCGGTTAATAACGTTTTTTGCCATGCGGACTGCAACAGGCCCATTACCGGCGATCTTCTTCGCAAGTTTTTCAACTTCCTCGATAAGGTTTTCCGGAGTGACTAATTTGTCTACCAGTCCGATTTTTTCAGCATAGGCTGCATCAATCATGTCGCCGGAAAATATCAGTTCTTTCGCTTTACCGATGCCACAGATTCTGGCCAGTCTCTGTGTGCCGGCAAAACCAGGGATAATACCAAGGCCGACTTCCGGCTGGCCGAATTTTGCCTTTTCCGAAGCGATCCTGATATCGCAGGCCATTGCCAGCTCGCAGCCGCCGCCCAATGCAAAGCCATTGATTGCAGCTATAACCGGTTTCTCCATGTTTTCTATTTTTGCAAATACACTTTGGCCGGTCTGGGAGAATTTACGTGCTTGTAAAGCATCCATATCCTTCATTTCGGCAATATCCGCGCCTGCAACAAATGCCTTGCCTTCACCGGTAATGACAATTACATTTACCGAATCATCTTCATACAGAGATTCGATTGCGATGTTCAGTTCATTTAGCGTTTCTGTATTCAGAGCATTGAGTGCTTCAGGGCGGCTCATTTTTAACCAGCCGATGTTTTCTTTTATTTCTACGTTAAGGTTTTTGTATTCCATATGTTTAACCTCATTTTTTAAATTTGATTTGATGCCGGTCTCTGGATACTGGATGCTGGATTAAATAATGAATTTGATTTTAATAATTAGTATCTGTTAAATATAGACCGTTTTGGATTTCATTCCGGCATTCTTTTGGCCGGAACCCAGCTTTTTTAACTGTTTAAGGGCATGGATTCCCGCGAAAAGCATGCGGGAATGACGGTCATTTGACAATTGTTAACAGAAAATAATAATAAATCCAGCATCAAGCATCCAGTATCAAGCATCATTTTTTTTATTCCGGTTTCTTAAAAATCATTGACACAACAGTAATATCATTGCCGCCCATTGAGATAAACAAACCGTTCGGGCGGTTGGGATCCAATTCTACCTGGTAATCACCTGATTTTCCTGCAAGCTGGAGATAAACATCAACTGCCTGTCTCACTCCTGAAGCGCCAACCGGGTGCCCATAACCGACCAGTCCGCCGCCGGTGTTTGTAGGGATTTCACCGTCCCGTTTTGTTTTTCCTTCCTTTACAAAGTCTGCAGCTTCGCCATATCCAACGAAACCCGCAGCTTCCACCATTAGCAGGCCGGCAGGTGTGAAGCAGTCATGTGCTTCGAATACACCGATATCTTTTGGTGCAAGTCCTGCAGATTTGTAAGCCAGGCTTGCAGCTCTCTGGGAAGTAACCATTTTCGTTTTGTCCGGCTGAGGATCCGTTATATCTTCTTCAGCTTGTCCGTAGCCTATTATTTCAACAGCGTCCTTTTTATCGACGCCTAATTTTTTCAGGCCCTCTTCTGAGGCGATAATTAATGCTGCTGCAGCGTCAGAAACTTTTGAGCAGTCAAAGACACTTATGTTGTCACAGAATACTTTGGGATTTGGAGGAGTCATGCCTGCTGCAAAGAGGTCTTTGATTGTATTATGGTACTCTTGAGCTTTGGGATTCATACGCGCATGTTCAATTGCCTGGGCATACCAGCTTGCCATCCCTTCTTTAAACTTATTATGACCGAATTTCTCAAAACAGACTCCGGCGCGGTCTGAAAATTGACCGGGGAAAAAGTGCGCATGGCCATGTTTCCTGTCTTTATAATAGCCGGCACCGGCAAGGTAATCAGCGCCGTATACCGCTTTGACTGTTGTCATAACCTCAACTCCAACAACCAGTACGGCATCGGATAGGTCGGAAAGGATGGATTTTAAGGCAACAGCTACGCCAAGTCCCCCGGAATCGCAGGCGCCCTCAACACCGGTTGAGGGTTTATACCGGAAAGAGGGATGGATCATCGGGAAAAACCCAGGGCGATTACCCTGGCGGTTATATCGTTCCATCATGAAATTTGTTATAACACCTTCGTCAATGGCTTCTGGATTTGCAACCTGCGCTAATGCACCTTCTCCCGCTTCTTTGATGTAATGCTCCATACCGGGACGTTTGCCTTTTGGCTTGAATTCTTTTCTTCCCTGTCCAAGGGAGAGTGTGTAATATCCGGCAGTAGCATAAATCGGTTTTCTAAAGGAACTCATCTTTTTCTCCTTTTGATTTATAATTAATTAAATGTATTCGTTAATTGGGCCATACAGCCAGAAGAATCCGTTCATCAGCACTGCATTGATATCATCCGCTGATTGGGCAACGCCGTCTTCAAGAAGCTTTTCACCTATTTCTTTACTGCATTTCATGTAGTTCCTGGCAAGCTCGGCACCAAAACCTTCCGCTGTTTTCAGATTGCCGAAATAGGTGGACAGTTTGTTTTCCTTGTCAGCATCCTTAATAAGTTTTTTCCATGGATTGAATCCTTCAGGAGGGTTGCCGGTCTTTGAATCAAGCTTCCCTTTTATACTTTCAAGCTCAACATACGCATCTGTTTCAAGGTCATATACTCCGGCAGGTGCGCCTTTTTCATATTTCAGGAAGCCGTCTTTCTGGGAGCCGTTCGGCCTCTGCCCGCCCTTTACATTCTTATTCATAAAGGTATCAACAAGCTCACTGTGAAGTGAATCATCCTTTAAATGTTTTTTCATAACGCTTAAGATGCACTGGAAAACATCGATACCCACATAGTCAATAAGCTGGAATATTCCCATGGGCCTCACAAGGAAGTCCTGGGATACCTGGTTCATAATGTAAATTGCTTCAGGCAACGAGTGTTCGCTTTTCAGCCTTTCAACTTCCGACATTGCATAGAGCCCGTCCCGGATAAAGTGGCCGTTACCAATGAAACCTGCGATATCGTTTGAAGGGAACAGTTTTTTGCGAAGCCTTTTACCGAATTCGAGGGAGAGTTCCATAAAGTCCTGTGAAGTGCCCTTAGCAGTGATAACTTCCACAAGTTTCTGTACAATCGGCGGGTTGTAAAAGTGGTAGCCGATTAACCTGCCTTCAAGGCCGGCTTCTTTTGCCAGAAACCCGACCGGAATCGACGAGGTATTTGTAAAGAAAAGAGTTTCCTCAGGGCAAATCTCTTTAAGCTGCTTCAGTATTTTGATTTTAAGCTCTTCATTCTCGAAAATCGCCTCGAACACGAGTTTTGAGTCTTTGGCACAGGCGAAATCGGTTGAACATCGTATCACACAGAGGCTGTCATCAACGTATTCGTTGATAACTTCCCAGTTCTCA
>JAUXBV010000075.1 GCA_030619215.1 Fibrobacterota bacterium
AGGAAAGGAGTTAATCAAAAAGTTATGCTAAAGCATGACATTATGTAAGAGCGGATAGGCCTTTATCATGTCCTCCCGCTCAACATACTGTTACTTTTTATACCTTGCATACCGGATTAACAAGGAGTGTTAATCTTAATCTTTTACAGGGAGGTTATAAATGCGTATTAACCACAATATTTCTTCAATGATAACGCAGGGCGCTATGTTCAAAACGAGCAGGGCCCTGAATAAATCACTCGAAAAACTTTCGACGGGACTGCGTGTAAACCGCGCCAGTGATGATGCCGCCGGACTTGCCATTTCCGAAAATCTGAGAACCCAGGTTCGGGGAGCTGCACAGGCCCAGCGTAATGCATTGGATGGTATCTCAGCATTGAACATAGCTGAGGGAGCGATGAATGAAATATCGGACATCCTTCAGCGTATGCGTGAACTTGCAGTTCAATCCGCAAACGACACCCTTACCAGTACAGAGCGCGGCTATACCAACCAGGAATTTGATCAATTAACCGATGAGATTCAACGGATTGCAGATGTAACCAATTACAATGGTATGGATTTGTTATCTGATACGGCAGTTGCTGCTGATCGTTTCGGGGGAGGAACCGGCTCAGTTTTATGGATAGACGCAAATGAAACTATCGGTGAGGACAGTATTACAATTACCATCGATACATTAACGACCAATGCTGCCGGCCTGAATATCGATGCCCTTGTCCTTGATACTCAGACCGCGTCTGTCGATGCAATTTCAGATCTTGACATTGCAATCAGTTCTGTGAATACGAACCGTGCAAGTGTTGGTGCCTTTGTGAATCGTCTCGAGCATGCTGTGAATAACCTTATGGTAAGTGAAACCAATCAGCAGGCAGCAGAATCAAACATCAGGGATGTAGATTTTGCAAAAGAAACTGCTGAATTTACCAAAAATCAGATTCTTGTTCAATCATCAGTAGCAATGCTTGCCCAGTCCAATATGATCCCTTCAACAGTATTGTCCCTGGTAGCATCCTAAGCCGGCTTTTTCCAGTAACTGGAATTAATGAAAAAGGCGAACCTTCAGCGGTTCGCCTTTCTTTTGTACAACACGAGATTTCAAGCTATACTACTGCAACAGCAAGCACCGGGCATGGCGCATCTCTCAGCACCTGCTCAGTTATACTGCCAACTATCTTCTGTGAAAGAGTATCACGGCCATTAGTTGACATAATAATTAAATCGGCGTCTTCTTGACGGGCGATAGATATAATTGACTGGTGTATTCCTTCCTGAATTAGTACCTCTTTCCAGGAAAGCCCTTCAAGGGATGCAGCAGATATGTATGGAAATATTTCACCAACATGTACGCCATGTACCTGCGGTGACTGATCCGGAAAGATCTGTAACATCCGTTGCAGCATTTGAAAAGAGGGCTCCGGAGAAGGTTCCTCTGCAACAGGCATAATAATATTTTTAAGAGATACCGAACCGGTATTTTCATTAACAAATGGTTTCACACCTGAAGGAATGTACAGAGTTGTCTGCCTGAAATATTGAACAAGGTATTCTGCGAGGTCCTGTCCAAACAAGCCCCCAATACTTTTTTGTCTATTTAAACCTATTACGCAAATATCATGAAAATGACGCCTGAGGCGCTTGCCTATCTCCTTTTTCGAGCCGCCTTCCTTGATAATCTTTTTAACTTTAATACCGAGCTTTCCTACATCCTCTCTCTTCGAGCCGCGGGGAAGCGCGCCCCATTGCTCAAGAGCTTTTCGAATACTTACATTCTCATGCTTCCGGCTTTTTTTACGAACATCTATAACTTCCAGCTCGCCTTTCGAAGCATAAACAAGGCTGAGAGCATGCAAAAAGGGAGGAAGCAGCTCTGACTGCTCGTGAATAGGGTTGATAATATTTAATGGTTGTTCTACCGTATAACCATTATCTGTGCGTATATCTGATGGGTCTTGCATGTAAATTAATCTCTTTTCTTTCTAAATAATTACTCTATGGTTTAACTATACGTTGTTATAAACATTTTATATTTATTTTATTAATTCTTCAAACAAAATATAGTATACTGTTTGTGTTTCGCCCACTGTTATTTGACAAATAATCATATAAAATATTCCTATTTATAATCACTACTAACATTATAGAAATAAATTTGTTATTTTATTATGGAATTTTAATAACCAGGTAAACGTATGAATGTGTGGTCAAAAGAGCTTGCCATAAAAAGAATCTTTCGATTTGATGATCTCTCAGAAAGCGACCGGAGCACACTGCTTTCCTTTTTAGACAAGTCTCTCCCTACAGACATTGTTGAAGAACAGCTGCTTCATCGCAGAAAGGCCCTCCGTAATCTTGAAGCCGGCAGAAATCTTCTTTCAAATGTTAAGCAGCTGTACCCGGAATGCACCTTTAGCAATGATATGAAAGTATCCAGGGAAGATATCTTTGGGTATGCAATTTTACTAACGGCAGGCGGTGAAGGGGAACGGCTGTATACCAGCCTTCGTAAGCAAGGCGTACCAGCCCGGCAATTGCACAACTTTACCAAAGCAACGTTTGCTTTGCCGGACTTCTTTCCCGGTTTTGGCACCTTACATATCAATCTGTCCCTAATCTCAAAGCTGTGCAGAGATCACTCTTTTGACATCCCGGTTGTTGTTTCTACCGGGCCAGAAGACTCCGCCACAGCACGGTTAATACCATCAATTATCAACGGACACAACTCCTTTGGTATAAAACATCTCCGTATTATCAATCAGGAAGAGCGCATTCATTTTACCCGGGATGAAAAAATTGTCTGTACTTTTGTAAATAACAAGCCAAAAGTGATTACCAATCCGGATGAGACCGGCGGACCGGTAATGAAACTAAAAAAGCAATTACCCGGGGAAAAGGAAAGTACCCTGGACTGGCTGGTAACATTGGGATGCAATAAAATTATCCTGCTCCAGGCTACCGCAATATACAACCCGGCTGTTATTCCCATCATTGCCTCTGCAGGTAAAAAATATGACGGGTTGGGTATTGGTATTCAGAGAAAAACATTTCATGAAGACGATCCCTATGGCACATTTATTTTGATAGAAAAGAACAAACGTAAAAAGCTTATCATTGCAGAGCAGGAAGTCAGGGACAGGGAGACGCTCTCTTTGACTGATTCAGAGAATAATTACCTGCCTTTTAATACGGGTTTTTACGCTTTTGACATCCGCCTTATACAACACACCACTTTACCGGAATATGCTACCCCACCAAAAGAAATCCTGCCCGGTCTCCCGAAATCACCAAAAACAGGTTATGCTGCCACGGATATAATCTCACTTGCAAAGAAACCGGCTGTTCTTACAATACCTCGTGATTCGTTTGGTGTAATAAAAAAAGCAGAAGACCTTATGCGGCTTTCGAAACTTGGCAGGAAATTTGGACTGGATAAATTATGTAAATATATATGAGAGTTGAGATTTGACCGACAAAGTATTAAATTAAACGTATGAAAACAGTATCAATACTTAACCATAAGGGCGGGGTAGGCAAAACAACATTTACCGGATGCGTAGCTCAGGCATTGGCTTTATGCGGATTCCGGGTTCTTGTTATTGATAATGACAGCCAGCACAACCTTTCTGCCATGTTTGGATGCGGAGTACAGTCTCCCAACATACGTGATGTATACCGCGCCGGCGGAAGTGACGCTCTTCATACATTCTTAAAAACGATAAGGAAAACCGAAATTAACGATCTTCATATTGTAACCGCTCCAAATGTATTGAGTGAATCTGATATCAGGGATCCCCTCCAGTTAAAAAACTGTATAACATCGTGCAGGCTTGATCAACACTATGATTATATTCTTATTGACAATGCACCGGGTATGGACAGACTTCAGGCAGTTTCAATCAATGCCTCCGATAAAATCTTCGTACCCACTGAGTTGAAACAATTTGCTATTGACGGCATCGTGGAAATGGAAAAAATATTAACCTACCGTTTCTCCGCGTGCAGCGGTATATCGAAGATAATCCCTAACTTTTACAAAAATACAAAACGGCAAAACACCTATATTGCAGCCCTCAATAAACTGTTCCCCGGGAAAGTAACAAAAACGGTAATCCCGGCTGACCCGGTTTTTGACGAGCTTATAACCGAAGAAAAAATTCTCTTTTTACACAGGCTTTACTCCAAAGGGGCTGCCTTTTATCTCAAGATCATGCATGAATTATTTAATCTTAATGAGGATGAAGTATGGGAAAAGATGCTGGAAAAACGTAACCGGCGCTTAAGTGAAGATGCGAGGGAACGGTTTTATAAACGCAGGGTGCAACAAGCACAAAAATGATTGGAACCACGGGTAAAACATAATGTAACACTTGCTATAAAGGAAATATCATGAAAAAAGATAAGGGGAAACAGGTATTTACCGGTGATACTGATGATACGCTGGCAGATAAGATAATTAAACATACAAAAGAAAATAGCAGGAACAGCTTCTCAACGCAATCTGAAAATAAAAGGGAAACACCTTGCTGCCCTCCGGGAAAATTCATTACTATCCTCCTAACCATAGTGTCAGCCGCACTTCTTCTTCTTTTTCTAATGGGCAAGTTCATTAAAAAAGCCTAATTTTTACAAACCAGTATAGGTATAGACAAAATCTCAGGGTTAAGGTATAATTTACATACCAATTATCTGTAATCCACATTCTTATATTATACTCGGAACCTAATCGTAAAGCAGGTGTCAAGAAATATGGTTGGCCTTATGCTTATAGTTGTAAACAAACGTGAACGGCAAATACTTAACATGGCATTTAGCCAACAAAACATTAAAATCGCACAATCTGATCCAACCTACTCCAATTACATAAAAGTCCTGCAATATATGCCTGATGTCATCATTATGGAAATTCCCAAAATGGGCGGTGACCAATTCCATTTCTCAAGCATGATACGAGGGAACAAAAAAACAAGAAAGATCCCTGTAGTAGGATATGGAGACAAAGTAAATGAAATGGAAATGCGATACATCACGAAAAAGGGTGTAAATGACTATATTGAACGACCGTTAAAGTTCTCACTCCTTCTGGAAATCATTCAAAAATATCTGAAAATAATAAATAAATCAATTGACACGGCTAACGATGATAACTCCTCTGAAAAAGATGCGGACATAGAGCAAATCCTTGATGATAATACTCTACCTTCCAAAAAAATTGAGCTCATGGTAAAACATATATCCGGTCTTATAGCTTTTCCATTTACCGTTGCTAAAGTTTTACACCTTACCGGGAGTGAAAAATCCGGCGCACAAGACCTTGCAAAAGTAATTGAAGCTGATCCTGCCATTACAGCAAGTATTCTAAAAGTATCAAATACTGTTTTTTTTGCAAGCCTTAACAGAACTATAAGCTCTATTAAGGATGCTGTTGTAAGAATCGGATTTAAAGAAACAAAAAGAATCGTTATGGCCATGTCCGTAATGGACATTTTCGGCAAAGAAGATAAATGTTTTGGATTTAACAGAATGGATTTCTGGGTTCACTCTCTTGCAACGGCTCTTATCTCAGAACGCATCGCAAAGCGTATGGGAAATATTAGTACGGAAGAGGCTTTTCTTGCCGGCCTTCTCCATGATTTCGGAATTTTGCTATTAGATGAATTTTTCCCTTCAATTTTCGAAAAAATACTTGAAGCTACCACAAACAATGGCTCACGCTTTATTGATAATGAAAAAAAATTACTTAAAATAACCCGTAATGATATCATTAAAGAATTATTTACAAAATGGAAGATTCCGGATAGTATAATAGAAGCAATTGATACTCATTACGATATATATAGCGAGAATAAAAAATTCGAAACAGCAAACGAAAAAATATCATTATGCGTTTATATGGGTAATATAATTGCAAAGACTTATTGCCTGGGTGATGTATGTGACCAATATATAACTCCTCTTGAAAACCACCTCTTTGAAAAAGCAAAAATGATTACCGGCCTTGGGAAAGATTTTTTGGTAAGCATTAATCATGATTTGGATGTGTATAGAAAATTTTTAAATATTAAAGAAGATAAGAGGGTATTGATCAGAGAAAATAAACATATTGGTATTTTCTGTTCTGCTAACCCTTTATTTGTACCGGTTGAAGAATATTTAAAAGCACAGGGGCATTTGGCTACACGTATACCAAAATCCGATTCTTATACCAACTTTGATCAGCAATTTGATGCTATTGTTGTTTGGGCGAATAAAAAAACAACACTTGACTCACTATTACGCCTCACAAGCATCGTTCAGCGGACTAAAAAGGAGGTCGATATAAACAAAGAACCCCCATTAGCGCCTGTGCTTGCATTTATTTATAAAGATTTACCATTAGCGCAAGAAGGTACAAAAAAGCTCTCCCTGATGTACAATGAATTCGACCTTCGTATATTTGATGAAAATCTTACAAGAATCCTTGGAAATAAAATTATTTCTTTACCTGAACCGGATGAAGAACAAAAATCTGAAGATCCTTCCTGAAAATCAATCCACAATTATTCTGAAATCACTATAGAAATATATTGGCTGGAAGAAAAAAATGTGAGAGATTAACTCTTTTCTTTATTAAAAAGATCCTCAATAATCTCCTCAGACTGGTACTGTTTTTGTTTCGGAGCACCTGATGAATCCTTTACTTTTGCTTTTTCATTTTCATCATCCCCAACGGTTAATATACCTACATCATTAACCGCAGTTCCCTGCAGTTCCTCAACCATCCGGCGCAATTTGTTATTAGTCTCCCGCAAACGGGTTACCAATATCTTAATCATATTCACCATCCATGGCGGAATCCGCGACAACTGATCCTCAAATATTTTCTTTGTAATAATTGTACACGCTGTTGGTTCAATGGCCTGAACACTGGCCGACCTTCTATTTTCGTCAATCATTGCCATCTCACCAAACATGGCTTTCGGACCGAGCTGGCATAACTCGACCTCCTTCAGCGTGTTGCCTGTTTTAATAGTTTTAAAAATACGGACCCGTCCGGAATCTACTATATACATCCCATCGCAGCTGCTATTCTCAGAGAAAATTATATCACCCTGTCGATACTTTTTCACCTGTCTTGTGTAATACTTCATTTGTATCCTTTCTTGAATGCGAAGAGGCTATCAATATTTCACATCACAATTTTGAACCGGGGGTTTCGTAAATATTATACCATAATTTAATCAAATTGCAATAAAAATAATAGTTATCGTTTCTTTCCTTTCTTTACATTGCAAATAAAAATATTTATATAGAGGTGGTGTGAAAACCTTTTAATAAATTCATCCCCTATATGCCCAAAATTTATTTTTTACGGTGTATATCCGTCGAATCATTAATAGGTTAATTATAGTGGAGGTATATTTAATGTCTGAAATTCTTAAAAAAATAAAAGAGTTCAATGACGAATTTCTTCTTGAGCAGTTTTATATGAAAAAAAATGATTACACGGAAGAAGCAATTGCTCTTATGCAAGAAGAAATTTCTTTGAGAAACCTGGAAGATAACATCTTTGAAAAAAGTGAAGATGCAGATACTAAAGAGACCGTGGACATTGATGATGAATTAGTTCCTCTTGATAATAAATTTAATCGAACTGATTTGGTTCTTGCCCAATCAATACTTACTGAAGAAAAAATTCCTTTCTATGTTACCTCTTCTACGCAATCATCTGCACTTCCCATCGAAACTGAGACCATCAGCTCATTCAGTATCTCTATACCAAAAAGCCAACAGCAAAAGGCACAGGAGTGCCTCGGCAAACACTTCCATTCAACCGATGGCCTCTTTTCTGCGAAATTCTCTAGTATAAAAGAGCGCCTGAAATCATTCTGTTTTTATGATATATCTCTTTTAGCTGACGAGCTTGAAGAGGAGGTAGACGTACAATTTTCTTCCGAGGAATCGTCAAAAATTGAAATCTATGTCAAAAAGCTCATAGAGGAAGCGGAGACTATCGAGCAAGAACCGGAAAATGTTTTATTTTATGTTGACAACCTGCAAGAGTGCTTGAACCACCTGAAAGATAAAAATTATTCCGGCTTCACCAGAACAGACCTGCTTACTATTCTGGAAGTTCTTCAGGTATACTGTGAAAAAGAAGATTTTCCACCAATACTTGAGTGTACAGCAGAGGTACTATTGAATTTCTTTGTAACATAAATATTATTCAATAAACGATATTGAAGCCCTCTTGACATAATCCGATATTCGTGAGGGAAATCTATCAACTTTGACACGGACAAGCATCCCTTTCCCTTTCCCTGTTGAAGCATAAAGAGAGACTATATTGCAATTCTGCTGCGCTATTAATGCCCTAATAAGATAATAGGTCTCTTTTTCAAGGTCTGATTGTTTGAAAGACTGAGTATGGTACTCTATTCTGCAGACGCCATTTTCATCACGGTCGTATCTTGACAAAACACCATAAGGCTTGACAATCTCTTCAACACTGAAGACCTTCTCACCAAACAGCTCGCTCATTTGCTTTTCAGCCTCTTTGGCTTCTGCCCGCTTTCGTGCTCCCCGGTACGCAGCTATCAACCCCTGCCATGCTCTCAAATTATACTGATTAAATGACAGTGCAATTCTGAAAAATTTTATTTCACATTCATAATCCTGGCATAAATGAACGGCCGAATCGGTATAGGCATCGGAACTTTTTTTCGCAGGTGATGCAGAGGCTTCCTCCTTTTCGCTCATGTCCGTTTTCATTGTCTCTTTATCATTACTTATTGGTGTTTTCGAAGTGCTGCCTTTTGCTTTACCAGGCTTTGTCCCGCTCTTTCCAGTTAATACCGGGCCTGTGGGTTTAATCCTGACTTTACTGCTTTTACCTACTAAGAATACGATAAGTATAACAAGAACAACTCCAACAAGAATAATAATATTAGTAATTACACTCTTCTTTTTTTTAACAGGCTTTTCCTGTGGAGCTGTACCAAAAAAGTTTACCCTCTCGGAAACCTTTTCTGCCGGTTTTTTGCGTATGACACCTGAACCAATTAAATCCTGCCTTTGTACTTTGCTTGTTTTCACTTTCTTTTCAGGGATTTTTTTATCTGCTTCAAGCTTTTTAAGGGGATTTTTGGATTCAACAGCTCGACACACCGCACCAAGCTTCTGCAGCTGAAGAGACGTTTTTTCAAGTTCCTTAAATGACAGGTCTTTTTTATAAACAAGAGGGAGATTATCAAGAAGGGATAACGCTTTCTGAAGAGAAATAGAGGGGTCTGCGGCAATATGATGAGCAATTACCTGTTTCAGTCGCGGTTTCGTTAACTTTATAATAATTAAATCGTAGTTCATACTAATAATTATTACTCTATAATATCTATTTTGCAAGAAATTATATTATTCCGTAACACTCTGGGTCTCTTGACACCGTTATCGGCACAACCCATTTTACAAAACCCTTATATACTGAACTATTACCATTTAAAAAGGATTATTAAAAGGATAATAATTAATGTCAAATGTTAAAAAACACAGGAAATCAAAGATCGCAAAACATAAACGGAAAAAACGCAGACGTTTAAACAGACATAAAAAACGCAAGGTATAAAAGTCATTTTTAATTATTTACTGTTGATAATAAAATCGGGAAACTTGTCATTTAATATAGAATAAAATCGAAATTGTATTATGGGGTGGGATTTAATCCCGCCCCTTTTTTATTTTCGTAACGATAACTATTTAATAAGTTTCTAACATAAAAGCTGGCACTAATTGTTAA
>JAUXBV010000314.1 GCA_030619215.1 Fibrobacterota bacterium
GGTAGTAATAACACCGTATACGCTCAATACTTCTTTTTTCTTCCATGATACTATTTAGATAGTTTTATAGTGAACCAAAAGCGACATCAAGAATTTTTACCTCTTATTAGGTTATCATATATGGGTAGGGGAAGTCAATATAAAAAGCTGTAAAAATATAAATGGTAATAATTTCGCTTTCCCTAACGAATTTCTGATAATTTTGGCCTTTAGGCTTATATTATTAGTTAGATCGTTATATAACGGTCTAATAACTGCCATAAATTTTTGTATCACTTTCATGCAAGAGATGGAGGGGTGTATGAAATTGTTGAAAACCTTTATTACTATTGTTTTTGTTTATATAGCGTTTGTCCCCGCAGAAGAAGCTTCCAACTATAATCAAAATATTCCAGACACATTTGTTAAGATTCCGGTAGATAGCCCCGAAGAGGCAAGAAAGCTTGTTGATTTAGGAGTTCAGATTGAATTAAACGTGGTTGTCAATGGGATAGTTGAGGGGTTTATTTCACCGGGCAACCTTGAGCGTGTGCGAGATGCCGGGTTTAGGGTTACTGTCGTGGAGCCGGAAGAGGGCCGGGCTAGTCGTAAGCCGTGGTATGATTTTGACGATGTCACAGGCTTACTAACGGAGTGGAATGAGGATTACCCTGAAATGACACATTTTGATACGGCAGGATACAGCATTAATGGAAAGCCGGTGATTCAATTTAAAATTTCGGGCTCTTCCGATATTACTGCACGGCAACGCATTTATTTCAGTGGGTCAACCCATGGTAACGAAAAGATCGGTACCGAAACAATTATGCTCATTATCTCCTATTTGTTGGAAAATTATAGCTCTGATCCTGATGTAAAGGAGCTTGTAGACAGGTCTGATTTTGTGTTCCATCCGATTCTGAATGTTGACGGTTTTACTTCCAGCAGCCAGGGCAGGCGAACGCTCGCCAATGGAAAAGATCCCAACAGGGCATTTGGGTGGAAACTGGGGGGAAAAAGCAGCGACGGTTCTCTGCCGTACCAATGGCCGGAGATAAAAACATACCTTTACCCTATGATAGAAGCACCGTGGTACCTGTCTTTTGATTATCACGCAGGTATGAAAGCAACGCTTGATCCTTTTTTTGCTCCGGTAACCGGCGGTGTAATGGATAAGGATGCATATGATAAAATAGGAAATGTCTACCCTCCCATGTCACGTATGGAGCGCTGGGAAGAGGTATATATACTTGAAACCAGGGGTGGCGGCATCGCATGTGACGGAGCCTACGGCAGGTGCGGTAATATGGCATTACTTCCGGAATGTTGTAATCATTATCCGCCGGAGAGTGACATTGAGCGAATTTCTCAGTACCACATGGATAAATTTCTGGATGTGATTGATGAAATGCAGGAAGGGGTGTGCGGCCGCATTACCGATGCAAGAGACGGTTCCCCTGTGTATGGCCGGATTCAGGTAGAAGATAAAGGGGCTGCCACCCTTTCAGATCCCCGATCCGGAGCATTTTATAAGTATATTCCATCTCCGTCAGGAACCTTTGAAGTAACTGTTTTTGCAAACGGCTATAAACCTGCAACCAAAACCGTACCTGCAAATTCCAATGGATTTGTAAATGTGGACTTTGCACTTGAGTATGATCCGGATCTGAAATTTGCCGCCCTCTCTGTAGATGTTGTTGGGCTGGATAATGAAATATCTCAGTCGGATATTTACGGCTGTCTTCAATCTCCCGACAATAATGGGACAGAGATAGATGGATTTATCGTTGTTGATTTTGGCGCCAAAACGCCGGTAACCGACCAGGACGGAGAAGAGGACCTCACAGTCCACGGAACCAGCGGCAGCTATACCGTAAGTATTCATTATGACGTTGATAAAATTATTGACGATGAGGGTATTAAACTCGGTGACGGCCAGGGTATCAAGTCATTTGACCTAAGCAGTGTGGGGATTGATTCCGCACGATGGGTCCGTATTGACGCCGGCAGCTCCGCAACCATTGATGCAATTGAAGCGGCACCAAGAGAAATACCGACGGCTATTACTTCTTATTCCGTGGAATCCCGGCAGAACAATAAGATTAAGCTTATATCTCCATTTGGTTCGGGCAGAAGAGTTGTGTTACAGTCCTATATTCCCAAAGGTCAATTTGCCGTTACCGTATATGATCTGAAAGGAAGATTAGTATCCAGCCTTGGCAGCGGAAGCGCTAAAACATCAGGTGTAAAATCATTTTACTGGAATGGATGCGGAGAAAACGGATTTCCATGCAGCTGTGGAACCTATGTGTTTCATATAAAATGCACTGAAGGGGAAAGAACGGTAAAGAGCCTGATAGTCTGGTAAAAAATTTGATAGTATACCGGCAAAGAGAGTGCAAGAAGGCGGCGATATATTAGCCGCCTTTTCTGATAATTTGTAAAAAGTTATTGTTATCCTGAAAAAGACCCTTGATTTTTTCCTGCAATCAGGGGTATAATTAAGAGAGATAATATTATCCTATATTTAGGATAATCTATAAAATTAATTTTCTCTAATCCACCACAATTCAGGCTAAATGGGCAGGGGGAGATAGTGAGTTTTAATGAAGAGATTGAGGAAGATTCGATACTCTTTGATATCGTTGATTCCGTGGAATTGCATGAAGAAGAATTTGAGGTTAACGATCCAGTTGCAGAACTTGATTTTGAGAAGGAAGAGTTAGGCGAGTTTGAGGAAATGATGGAAAAACCGGACGAGGATAGCGATATTCTTGAATAGACTTTCCTTACATTAAACAGTATTGCCCACATTACCGCGCTTTCAAATAGATATTCTTATCCCCAAAGAGGCTCCAAACAACCGAAGGTTTAAAAGGTTTTAGTTATTTCTTGACGGTTATTTTTTTTATCCTGTAATTTTCAGCGCGGACTTCAATAATCATCTTGCCGCGCTTGGCTTCGTAAGTTAATGTGAAGAAGCTTTTATTAACTAATTTGAGCTTCTTTTTCCGGAACTTTGAGGTAAGGTAAGCACCTTCGGTTATTTTGTTAATAGCACTGGGCTGGTCAACGTCCCTGATGATAAACTTTTTTTTATCCAGCCTTTTAAGTTGAACAATGTATCCGAAGACAGTGTCCATGTAAATGCATATTTGCGAGGTGGAATCGCAAAAACCCATAACTTTCCAGTTCGGGTTCGTGATTTGTTTTGAGTCAATGAGCATATCCTTTTCAGGCACAAAATCCTTTTTGCCTGCGAAGCAGGGAAGCACGAATACAATTAACAGTAGGAAGAAAACATTTTTCACGGTAGACTATCCCTCCTGAAACAACTTTTATTTAGTGTTCATATTTGTAAAATAAATCCATAAAGAATAAAAACCAAATTGACCTGTTTCACCCTCCCAGCCACAACTTCCTGTCCAGACTCCGATACTGCACCGCCTCCGCAATATGGTTGGACTGAATATGCTCCTGTCCGTCAAGGTCTGCAATGGTTCGGGACACTTTTAAAATCCTGTCGTATGCGCGGGCGGAAAGCCCAAGCTTTTCAATTGCGTTTTTCAGTAATTCCTGGGAAGGGGAGTCTAATTCACAATATATCCTTAAGTGGCGCGACTCCATATGAGCATTGCAGTAAATATTCTCCTTTTTTTCAAATCTTTTTGTTTGTACGTTTCGTGCCGTTGCGACATTTTCACGCATTGAGGCGGATTCCTCGCCCTGGGTTTTTTGAGCAAGCTCTTCATATGAGAGAGCAGGCACTTCAATATGTATGTCAATTCTGTCCATGAGCGGGCCGGAGATTTTTGACATGTAGCGTTGAATGAGCTGCGGGGTACATGAGCACTTATGGCGGGGGTCGGTATAATAGCCGCAGGGGCAGGGATTCATGGCTGTTGCGAGCATAAACTTTGCAGGGTATGTGAGAGACATGGCAGCCCTGGATATGGTTACCTTCCCATCCTCGATTGGCTGCCTCAGGTTTTCGAGGACGTTTTTATTGAATTCCGGCAGTTCGTCAAGGAACAACACGCCGTTATGGCTGAGGCTGATTTCACCGGGGCGGGGGTATGAGCCGCCACCTGTCAAACCGGCATCTGAAATAGTATGGTGCGGTGAGCGGAAGGGCCGTGTTGCCATCAGTGGCGTATCGGGCTCAAGGAGGCCTGCAACGGAATGGATTTTTGTTGTCTCAAGGGCCTCGTCAAGGGTCAGGTCCGGCAATATAGTAGGCAGCCGCCGGGCAAGCATGGTTTTACCGGAACCCGGTGGCCCGATCATCATGATGTTATGGCTACCTGCAGCTGCAACGAGAAGTGCTCGTTTAATATGATCCTGCCCCTTGACATCTTTGAAATCGATACTGTACTGTCTTGCCTTATTAAACAGAGAGGGAATGTCACTCGTATATGGCGTTCTTAAAGACTGATTCCCGAGGAAATCGACAGCATCTGTTAGAGTGTCAACAGGGTATACCTTAAGCCCTTCAGCAACGGAGGCTTCCTGGGCGCATTCCCGGGGCACAACCAATCCATCCAAACCGATATTACGCGCGCAAAGAGCCATTGAAAGCATTCCCTTTATTCGTTTAACCGTTCCATCAAGCGATAATTCACCGACAATTCCATAGTTATCGGAATTTTCAACAACAATTTGATTGGAGGCTATTAAAAGACCGATTGCAATGGGAAGATCATATGCAGACCCTTCCTTTTTCATATCTGCAGGTGCCATGTTAATGGTAACCTTGCGGGAGGGGAAATCAAATCCGCAGTTTTTTATTGCAGACATAACCCGTTCGCGGCTTTCGCGTACAGCACCGTCAGGAAGCCCGACAATGGTAAAACTGGGAAGCATTTCTGCAATATCGGCCTCTATTCCGATATCAAAGGCATCAATGCCCAACACGGCCATCGAACGGAGCTTTGCAAGCATAGCTGTGCCCTTTCTATATTGCTAAAGAGAGAAAATATACAAAAAGGTAAGACATAGAAGATACAATAATTACCCGTTCATAATCGAGAAGTCCTTAATAAAAAAATATTTTCAGTCAGGTTGTTTAAATGTAAATTGGATAAATGTATATAAAATATTAATTTATACATGATTACTTTATAGTATTTTTTATCTATATATCGGATAAA
>JAUXBV010000352.1 GCA_030619215.1 Fibrobacterota bacterium
CCGGAATCCAGTTTTTTAGGTGTTTAAGGGCATGGATTTACACCTTTGGCGCACTTCGCCCGCCAAAAGCATGCGGGAATGACGGACATTTGTCAACTCTTAACAGAAACTAATTAACTATTTTTCAAAATTGGAAGAAGATTTACGGTAGATATATATATTTAAAATGAAAGAGAGGATTATATGAGGATAATAGAAATGTGGCAAGCCAGTTCAAAACCTACCATTTCTTTTGAGTTGTTCCCGGCAAGATCAGAAAAGGGAGCAGAGAGCCTGGAAAAAGCAATAGAAGCGTTAGCAGGCCTGAAGCCGAATTTTGTTTCAGTCACTTTCGGAGCCGGCGGCTCAACGCGGGAAGGTTCGTATCAGCTTGTTGAAAAGCTGAAAAACCAAAAGGGCCTGGAAGTTGTTGCCTATTTTGCCGGATACGGCCTTGGGCCGGATGATATAACCTCTGTTCTTGACAGCTACCGGGATATTGGGCTCGATAATATTCTGGTTGTTCGTGGAGACCCTCCGCGTGAGGATGAGAATTTCGAACCACACCCGCAAAGCATGTCATACGCTTCCGACCTTATCAAGTTCATTCGGCCCAGGTACGATTATTGCCTGGGCACGGCAGGGTACCCTGAAGGACATATTGAAGCGGAAAGCAGGGAAAAAGACCTCGAGTATTTAAAGCTTAAGGTTGATAATGGAGCTGAATACATCATTACTAACTACTTTTATGATAACCGGTTTTTCTTTGAGTTTCTTAAACGCTGCAGGACCACCGGTATAGATGTTCCCATAATACCCGGTGTAATGCCGATTTACAGCATTAAAATGATGGAAACCCTGGCAGGTCTCTGCGGGGCCACCATCACAGAGGAGATACGCCGGGGAATAGCAGCACTGCCTGAAGGAGATAAGGAAGCGCTATTAAATTTCGGTATAGAGTTCGCGACAAACAAGTGCAGGGAATTGCTTAAAGCGGGAGTACCCGGTTTACATATTTATACTATGGATCGCAGTAAGTCAGCTATAGGAATAGTGAACAATTTGCGGGATGAAGGATTAATTTAACTACTGTATCCAGCGAGAACTTTGTTGTATACTTTGTAAACCGCTTCAGCCATTATTTCCTTTGTAAAATGGGTAAGGACATTCGTCCTTCCTACTTTTCCGAATCGTTCCCTTAGATTTTTATCCTGCATAAGCATCACGACCCTGTGGGCAATTGCTTCATGATCCCGAATCGGTACGACATATCCGTTAATCCCATCATGAATGATTTCGGGCATGCCACCCGCACTTGTAACAATTATCGGTTTTTCAGTAGCCTGTGCTTCGAGCATGGTAAGGCCGAATGGCTCCTGTGCGGAAGAGGGGTAAACGCATACTTCCGTGAGGTTATAAAGCTCCGCCATCTGGTCAAGCGAAAAGGAATCAATATAAATATTGTCTTTTAAGCCAAGGATGCTTATAAGCTCTGACATATAAGCCATATCACCTTCCATATGTTCATCCCAGTCAATAATATTGCCGGAGCCTGCAAGAACAAGAAATACATTGTCGATATACTTTTTAACAATAGAAGTGGCTTTAATGGCTATGTCACTTCCTTTACCTAAGGAAATCCTTGCAGGGTGAAATATGACCCTTTTGCCTTTAAGCATTGGATACTTATCATAAAGAAGATTGGGGTTTTCCACAGCGTTGAATTCTTCTGTATCAATTCCATGATGAACCACGGTGATTTTCTTTCCATCAAATCCTGCACCGGATATCTCTTTTTTAATAAAATGGCTGACAGCAATAATATGATCCCAGGGGAATTTTGCCGTAAGATCAAGGAAGATGGGTTCATCCCAGACATTATGGGCGGTTAAAATTAAGGGAATATTCCGGGCCTTTGCCTCTTGTGCCAGAACTTCAGGGTGAATTTGAGTAAAGTAGTGCATATTGTGGGCATGTATAATGTCAGGTTTTACCGCGTCAAAAAATATTTTGAATTCTTTTTCTACCTCCTCTTTCGTAATATCCGACCCTTCCTGAAGCAGCCGGTTTAAATCCATAACAGGAGTTCTTATAACTTCAACACCATTGTAATTTTCTTTGTCCTTTACATCAGGAAGTGACGCGGTAAGCACCCATTGGCTTATTCCCTTTTTAATAAGCTCCGGCAGTAGTATGGACAGGTGTGTTTCCACTCCACCTATTGTTGGAGGGAATCCCCAGTGGAGGTGAGCTATGCTGGTCTTTTTTTCTGTCATTGTATTCTCCTAATTTTTAATAACGGTAACTTCTTTTCCACCTTTAAGTATCACGGGCCGTCCAAAAGCATAAATTTCAGTTGATTGTTTTGAATTTGCTTCATAAAAGAGAGAGATAATGTTATTCGTAGCTTTTATTCTGATATTCTTTCCTCGCCATTTTATTTGAAAACTAATACTTTTTATCTCTTTTGGAATATTTGGATAAAAAGATAGCCTGTCAAATCCAACGCGCATACCGCAGAATCCATTCACTACAACCTGCCAGGTAGCACCCAGCGATGCACCGTGAATACCTCCCGATGTATTGTTGTATAAATTATGGATATCGGTATATAAACAGGCAAGGAAATAATTGTACGCCTTTTTAAGGTCACCGACTTCCGCTCCCATTATTGCGTATGTTGATGGGCTGAGTGAAGACTTGTGCAGTGTGCGATCGTCATAGTAGTAATAGTTTGCTCTTTTCGTCTCCATATCGAATTCATTCGAGAGCAGGTAGAGCAAGATCAATGCATCTCCCTGCTTGACATATTGCGTTTTGCGCAGGTCTTTTACCGAAACGTGTTTTTCGGGCAATCCGGGCAGAGAATACATCTCCCGTTTAGGTAGAGGGAAATGCTTCAGTTTGAAGAAGCCGTCAAATTCTTCAATAACCTTATCTTTCCTTTTCGGTGGTTTCTTAATAGTATCTGCAACCTTTTTCCATTTCTGAATTGCCTTTGTTTTAAGGTTTATCTTTTTTAATAAACCGGAAATTCGTTTCGGATTTAATTTCTCGAATTCATTAAGGCAATTAAGAGCCGCATAAATATTAAATCGGGCCAGGCCATTAGTAAATGCATTATTGTTAGTGTTTGCGTGGAACTCATCACAGCCCATGACGCCATTTATATCATACATTTTTGTTTCAGGATTATATTTACCCCGGCTTACCCAGAATCGTGCAGTTTCGAGAAGCATTTCCAGCCCGCAGTTCCACATGAACTTGTTATCACCGGTGATAAAGTAATAGTGCCATACTCCATATGCCACATCACATATAATATGTTCCTCCTCACCGATTATGGTACGCACTACCCTGCCGTCAAGGTCTATGGTAAAATTTGGTGTTGCTTCTACCCCCTTGTCAGCAGACTCCCAGGGAAACTGGACACCTTCGTACCCTCTGCGCGCAGCAATGCCCCGGGCCGGGTCAAGTCGATTGTATCGGTACATGAGCAGGCTTCGGGCTGCAGCCGGGTCGGTATAGATAAAGAACGGCAGCATGAACAGCTCCGTATCCCAGAATACGTGACCTTTATATCCTTCCGCACTCAATGTACGCGCGCCGATACTTGCCTGTTCGTCGGCAGGATTTGCGAGAATAAGCAGGTGGTAAATATTGAATCGCAGGGCCCGCTGCTTCTCCCCCTTGCTCCCCAACTGTATATCCGACACCTGCCACCGGTCAGCCCACGCTTTTGTGTGTTCCGAAAAAACCTGATCAAAGCCTTTCTTTACCGCGTTCTTTAACAACGCGATCGTTTTTGCCTTTATATTGTTATCAGTAATTCCTTTATCCCGCGTGGAATTAATCGAGAATAATTTCGTAAAACAGATCGTCTGATTTTTCTTTGCCGAAACAGAAAAACGTTCTTTGGTTTCAGTTACTTCATGACTGCCCTTGCGAACCAGCATCTGCGTTGCGTATGCCAGGGTGTATCGATGCTCGAATGTCATATCCGACAGATAATTGATTTTACCAATGCGACATTTTTCTTTGGTGATATAGTGCATTTTATCACCTTCGGTCATGATTCCTTTATTGGTAACAGAATCGTCCACCAGGGATTCGATTTCAATCTCTGCAGGGGCGCCCAATGGAGTAATAAGCACACGATGAGCACCGATATGCTTCTGATCAATACTGAATAACCGAACTGATTCCAAGCAGAAATGCTTTTTATCCTTCCCTGCCAAAACTGTTTTTCGTACCAGTATGCCCTGCCTCATATCCAAAGCACGGTAATGTGAAATCACTTTCATCTTAGAGATATCAATTTTTTCCCCGCTAACTTTCATTTTGAAATAAATCGGATCAGGGGCATTTACCAGCTCAGTGACCTGGGTGTTTTTTGCATCATACAATCCGGCGAAATAGGTGCCGGGGGTACATCCTTCAGGTATTTCTTCCAGTATTCCGCGGCTTCCAAGGTAGCCATTACCAAGTATAAATAAAGATTCATTTAACTTTTGTTTTTCCGGATACCATTTTTTCTCTTCAACAAGCCATTCGCTATCATTTATAACAGGTAGAAGGTTCTTACTCATAGTTTGGCCCCTTTAAAAAGCTCAATAAATAGTATGAGTTTAAAGTTACTATTAATAATAAATGAAAAAACCTAGTTGTTTTATTATATATAA